>NZ_KV795018.1:0-22020 GCF_001808865.1 Streptococcus sp. HMSC061D10
TTTACCATTTTCATCTACATAAGTGATAACAACTTCACCTTCTTTAAGTTTGTAGATGTAAGTTACATTCTTATCCTCTTTAGCAACTGCACCTGTTGTTGGATCTGATGATGTAAGATGTCCTTGGTCATCAACTTCACCTACTGTGTAGTTACCAGCTGGGACTAACTCGTAAGTCTTACCTTCGAATGTAATCTCGTTCGGACGATTGTCTACAACTGTATCGTAGACCTTATTAACTGGTTGATCTTTTTCATCGGTTACATCTGGCTTAATAGTCTTACCTTCTGTATCTTGATAATGCACGTAAACATTACCTGTAGCATCTGTTTTACGGTAGTAGTGAGTTACATCGGTAAAAATTTGTTTAATAGAAGGAAGTGAGTAGTTGTTGAAGAATGATGGATAGCCTGAAGCTTTATCTCCTGGTGTATTCCCACCAATGATGTTGGAAGTGTTGTTTCGAACAGGATCGACATCTGCTGAAAATTGTGGTGAGGCTGTAAAGGCATCCCCAGTAGCCTTATTGTACCAACCACTCAAGCGCACATTCCCATTTCCACTATCAGTATATGTTTGTACACGAAGACGGTATTGCCCATCCTTACTGTCAACATATCCCAGATCATTTAAGGCATCTTTTGTTCCAGCAGGTGTTGGCTTACCTCCTGGTTTAACAGGATCTGAGGTATACAACAATGTATAGTTATCTAAATTAAGATTATTTACATCAGTTGCCGGGCTATATGATGACACCTTCGAAGGATCTAAAGCATACAATTTAACAACAGATGTACCATCTTTATCTACTTGTTCTACAATACGTTTGACATAGTAGTGAGCGCGTCCACCTTGGAGTTCTAGGTATTTAGCTCCGACACCACCTAGAGATCCCGTCATATCCTTTTCAGCATCCGTACGTACGAACTCGTAGCCTTCAAATGAACGCGGATTAGATGCCTTGTAGTCTTGGCTTTCAATACCGGTCTGACTATATGAAGCTAATTCTTCGTTCGTACCCTCTACCTTATAGTGGGTGGTATGGGTTACTTTTTCAATTGGGATGACCGTTTGAACATTCGGTTTTGTTTCTCCAACATTTCCTGGTTTAACCGTATCACGAACTTGAAGAATATGGTGTTTATATCTGTCATCAGAAGTTGGACCAGCATCGCGATTGTTAGTCCATGTTCCCAGAATTTGTGAAGCTTCTCCAAAAGTATATTCAAATTGAGGTGCATAAGTTGGATTTTCTTGCACCAAGGTCTTAAATTGGTAAATTGACTTGGCAGTCATATCCAAAGTTTCTACTTCTTTGCCCGTAGTTTTTTCTACCAAACGGGCATGAACAGTTGGCGTCTTTGTCGTTCCTACAGCAGAACGGTCTACTGAGAAGGTGATATAGTAGCCACCATTGTTATAGGTAACACCACCTTGATTTGCAGGACCTGCCCAGTTTTGAAGATCCCAGATTGAATAAGTATAGCGATCTGTATTTGGATCCAATTGATAATTTGCATTATCCCATGCTGGATCCTCAATTGAAGCTCCATTTGGTTCATCCATTTTTGGAGAAACAGATGATGCTGTCAGTGTATTTGAAGTTGAGATAGCATCCAGTTGTGCTGATACTGCAGATGCTCCGTTAACAGTGGTGTTCCCTTCAAAGCCTGCTACTGTTAAGACTGCCATCAGCTCATCCACTGACTTGCTCAAACGTGCACGTTGATCTGCATAAGCTTGAGCAGTTGCATTGGCCAAACTAGTGCTTGCAGACAATTCTGATTGAAGGTTAGCAACAGCCGCATGGATCGCTGCTTTTTGATCTGCATCTTGATGGTTTGATGCGTATTTTTCAGCGATGTTAATCAACAAAGCTGCTTCAGAAGCATTTTGTTCCAAGATTGCTTTGTCTTCAGACACAGGAGCATCTGCAACTAGTTCAGATGAAACCACTGTATCTTCTTTTGTTTCAGTAGCAGATTCATTTAGAGTTGCTGATTGGTCCGTAGAACCTTGCTCACTCAATGATTCTGACTCTGTTGTAACTGCAGGTGCACTAACCAAAGCTGATGCAGTTGTTGCATCTTTTCCTAGTTCATCTGCATAACCAGTATGTACAAGCGATGTCGCACTAAGAACAGCTGCAGCCACGACGATCCCTTTTAAGAATCCTCGACTTGTCAGTCCCTTTTCTGACACCGCATCTTCATGCACTTCGGCTACAATAGTCTCTTCGACTTGACCACGAATCACTTTTAGAAGCCCAAAGTTCGAAGTAGATGCGCGCAACCAATTCTTACCCGACTTAATCAATTTGAACCGAGTCACACGATCGGTTTCACGGAATTCACCGTTTGAACGTTTAAAAAACATTGCAGTCTCCTTTTTTTCATTATTATCCACCCCCATTATACATGATTAGTAGACAAAAGCAAGCAATTTGACCTTAAACCACTTAAATACTATAAAAAGGAGAAGTTCGGCACAAAAGCTGTAAAATACTGATTTTTTAAAGTCATGAAAAATTGTGAAAATGGACACTAGTGTACAAGGATAATCACTCTTTTAAACACTTGTCCCATACTGTACCAAGCATAAACGTGAACTGCAAAAAGCGAACTGGATAGTATAGTAGAAAATGCAATCCAATCCTTCTAGAATCTGTTTTAAAAGCTTAAACATGCATAACTAGCAGTCTGTGAACAGTTTGTTTGCTCTTAAAAATCAGCAGATTGAGTTTAAGCTTTCTAGAAGATTTACACCCATGTGAAACTTACCTACATCACTAAGAAGCAAATGCCTAGCACTCTCAACCTTGACCAAATTCTTGCTCATCACAATTGACAAAGAGCCAAAAAAGCGAACAAGACGGAATTCTGACTCTCAGAAAACTCATTTTGTTCGCTTTTTATAATTGAGATTAGTTATTGGTTTCAATCTCTAAAGTTTGGACAGTTATTACAGTAGTTTTTTAATATTCTGCAATAATTTCCACAAAATCTATACTTCCTCAACAGTATTTCTTGAGTTTGACAGATTCTATTCGTCTTCTTTTTTCTTTCCCATTGCAGCTAGACCAAGAAGTGCTCCTACAGCTCCCAAGCTTGCGAGAGTAGCCGTTTCTTTAGCGCCTGTTTCAGGGAGAATATTTTGACGATTTGCAGGTGCTTGATAAGTCTTATCTGGTGATATAGCCTGAGCTACACGCGACTGTTCTTCCTTATGTTCGGCAATCTCCTGAATAGCTGCTCCAGAACCATTTACACCACCAGTAAATCCTGATACTTGATGAATAGGTGCTTGTCCACCAGGAACTCCTCCTTCAAAGTTTGGAACTCTGTGGACAGCTGCTTCAGAACCATTCACACTACCAGTAAACTCTGGTACTTCATGTATAGCTGCTCCAGAACCAGTCACACTACCGGTAAACTCTGGTACTTCATGGATAGCTGCTTCCAAACCATTTACACCACCAGTAAACTCTGGTACTTCATGGATAGCTGCCTCTGTTTTACCTGATTCTTCTTTCTTAGTTCCGACTAGCACAATCTCATCTTGCGTCACTTCAACAACTTCATGCAGTTTTTCAATACGGCTTCCATCTGGTGCTACTTCTGTTAAGATACGTTCCTTGCCTGCACGACCTACCTGAGTTACGCGAGTTTCACCTTCTGGCAGAGTTGGATCTTCTCGTTTAACAGTCTTGAAGTTGGTAGATTCTTCTACTACCTCAAGACTTGGTTGAGTAAAGCTCAATTCTTTAACACCTTCAGTCGGAAGATTTGAATGTTTTGCTTCCTCTTTCGGAGTCGCTTGGAGTTGATTGATAGAAGTTAGAGCTGCTTGCAAAGCTTTATCTACTGCATCCTGAGTTTTAGCTGCTTCGATTGCAGTGAGAGCTTGCTCGGATAACTCGACTAGTTTCTTCTTAGCTTCCTTATCATCACCTAGTTCTTTAGTCTTATTTTGAATAGCCTCTGCCAAGCTTGCCATAGCCTTATCGTAGTCAATCTTAGACTCTTCTGGCTGAGCTGGATCCTCTTGTTTTGGATCCTCTTTCGGAGTCGCTTGGAGTTGGTTGATTGAAGTTAGAGCTGCTTGTAAGGCCTTATCAACTGCATCCTGTGTCTTGGCTGCTTCGATAGCAGTAATAGCTTGCTCGGATAACTCAACTAGTTTCTTCTTAGCTTCCTTATCGTTGCCTAGTTCCTTGCTCTTGTTTTGAATAGCTTCTGCCAAGCTTGCCATAGCCTTATCGTAGTCAATCTTAGACTCTTCTGGCTGAGCTGGCTGCTCTGGTTTTGGTTCCTCTTTTGGAGTCGCTTGAAGTTGGTTGATAGAAGTTAGAGCTGCTTGCAAGGCTTTGTCTACTGCATCCTGTGTCTTAGCTGCTTCGATAGCAGTAAGAGCTTGCTCGGATAACTCGACTAGTTTCTTCTTAGCTTCCTTATCATCACCTAGTTCTTTAGTCTTATTTTGAATAGCCTCTGCCAAGCTTGCCATAGCCTTATCGTAGTCAATCTTAGACTCTTCTGGCTGAGCTGGCTGCTCTGGTTTTGGTTCCTCTTTTGGAGTCGCTTGAAGTTGGTTGATAGAAGTTAGAGCTGCTTGCAAGGCTTTGTCTACCGCATCCTGAGTCTTAGCTGCCTCAATAGCAGTAAGAGCTTGCTCGGATAATTCAACTAGTTTCTTCTTAGCTTCTTTATCATCACCTAGTTCTTTGGTCTTGTTTTGAATGGCCTCTGCCAAACTTGCCATGGCCTTATCATAGTTAGGCTCTTCTGGTTGGGCTGGCGTTTCTTCGACACCGTAGTTCTCTTCCTTATCAAGGATCGTTTGCAAGGCTGTAGCTGTTTTGAGAACTTCTTGTGGTTTAGCTTCACTTGCTGAAAGTTGCTCTGATAATTTGTCCAAGTTTGACTTGAAGGCTTGACGCGCCTCTGGAGTGTTCTTCAAACTTGTTTGGTCAAATTTAACCAATTCATCTTTCCAGTTCTTCATAGCTTGAAGCAACTCTTCTTTGGTATAAAGAGCACTATCTTCTCCATGAGTGATAAACTGGTCAACTTGGATACCAATGTTTCTTGTAGTATCATTACGTTTTGGATCCAATTGCAAGGTTACAGCATGCCAACCTTCTTCAAGCCCTGTCAGACGAACGAGAGTCTGATCACCTTGACGTGTGGCAGCTGTCCCACTGAAGTACTTCTTACCGTTGTACTCAGAAGCATTACCCAGGCCATCTTGATACTCGACTTTTCTACCGTCTAACGTTACTTTGTAGATACCATGTCCTGGATCCACATATCCTTTGATCTCAAGACCTGTTCCGTAGAAGTAGGCTGTTACGCTGGCATTTTTCTTCTGCTCTTCTGTCAAACGTCCAAACGATGCCCATGATTCTGTATTTTGGTATTTATCAGCTGAGTTCGTTTCATGGTGCCAACCTGGACTATAGTCAAGCTGAGGTGCCTGATCATCATGACTGACTTGATCTTTTTGAAGTAATTCAGCTTTCATCACTCGAATCGTTGCTTCTGAAGCAAATCCAAGCAAAGCTTCGTCTGAAGCACTCGTCATTTTCACTTTGAAGTCAAAGATAGAGTCAGCTTGCTCCGTAAAGTCAATTGTCGGAATGGTCAACGTTTTTTCTGTTTCACCATCTTGGAAGGTCAAATCAGCTGTTGTATCCTTATAAACTTTACCATGAACCCCTGTTCCTGGTTCAGTCACGACATGAACTGTTGCAGCTCCTTTGCTACCACCAACACGTTTAATCGTTACAGTGACAGGTTGTCCTTTTTGAACTTCATAGGTTGTTTCTTTCAACTCAAACATACCTTTACCAGCATTATTGAGCGTGTAGATACCTTCAGTTGCAATAGCTTTGCCAGTTTTGTTAACGAGTTTGATGGTATGTTCACCTGGAGCCAAGTCATCTGTTTCATAAACCATCTGGCTACGTTTACGAGCTGCATTATTCGTTTGTACGTCTGCAACCTTTTGACCATCCACATAAACTGACATTTCACCGTGATTTGGATCCACTGTAGATACGACATAAGCCTTAGTTCCATTGAAACGGTAGGTTACGCTAGCATCTTTTTGATTGGTCCACATGGATGTTCCACGAACGCCTTCAGATTCGTCATACCAGGTTGTATTTGCTTTGTCAGCTGTTGTGTTTGAATGGTAATCCAAGCCTAGAGGATAGCCATCTGTTTTTTCGATACTACTTGGTGTCTTATAAACAGAGAAGTTTGTCAAAATAGGAGTTGCTTGTGAATTCGTGATAGTCACACGAATCTTTTGGGCTTCTACAGGTTGACCTTGGACAAGACGACGATAACCAACAGTCGAACCTTCTCCATATGGAACCCAGCGACCATTGAGCTCAACTTCAACCTTAAATCCAGAGATACGTTGACCTTTAGCGATATCTTCTTTGAGTTCGACTACGTCAAAGCGTCTCTTTTGACCGAGATCGACAGTAAATTCACCTGTCTTCGCATCATTTGACAATGCCCAACTAGTATCATCCTTACCATCGGTTAGGTTACTTGCTTGATACAAGTGATTCTTACGGGTAGAGCTTGCCGTTACAGTTGCTCCCTTTGCGAAGTCAGTCGCATACATTTGGTCCAAGGTTGCTCGGAATTCTTGCAAGCGAGCCACGTCTGCATCTGCGAATTTACCTTCTTTGTTTGGTGGAATATTGAGAAGAAGCGGTGTTCCACGACCAACAGACTTGAAGTAGATATCCATCAAATCTTTGATTGATTTTGGTTGTTGATTGTCATGGTAGAACCAACCTGAACGAATAGAAACGTCTGCTTCACCGACAGAGTACATATCTCCTTCTGGGTCTCCATGGTTGAGATATTCATTCTTCACATCGTCAGTGATTTTAGCTTTCTTAACCTTATGCCAAACTGGATCTCCAGCGATACCACGTTCATTACCGATCCAACGGACACTTGTTGGTTGAGCAGAGAAAATAGCGATATCTCCTTCAGCTTCCTTAATGTACTTGAACCACTCGTCAAAGGTGTAGGTTACTTTTTGAGCTCCGCTACCACGCGCACCGTCCATCCAAACTTCGATAAATTTACCGTTATTTCCGTATTTAGGATTGCCAAGGATTTCCTTGAGCTGGTTGAGGTAGTATTCGTTGTACTCTTTTTCAGTTGAAACATGATATTTAGGGTTATTGGCATCCCATGGTGATAGGTAAACACCCATATTCATGTCATATTTCGTTGCTGATTTAGAGATTTCTTCGAGAAGGTCTCCCTTACCGTCTTTCCATGGACTTGCAGCTACCGTATGGTCTGTGTATTTAGATGGATAAATTACAAAACCGTCGTGGTGTTTGACAACCATGATTGTTCGTTTGAACCCAGCATCCTTCAAAGTCTTAATCCACTGGTCTGTATCAAGGTTTGTTGGATTAAAGTTTTGAGGATTTTCTCTACCGTTACCCCACTCAGAGTTGGTGTAAGTGTTCATTCCATAGTGGATGAAGGCAGCCAATTCTTCTTTATGGTAGTCCAATTGAGCCTTGCTTGGTAGTGGTCCATAGTTTCCAATTTCTGTTTCTTCGTCTTTTGGATCCACTACTGGAGTTGCAGGAGTTACTGGTTTTGGATCTTCAATCTTTTCGTATTCAAAAATAACTTGGTTCACTCCTTTATGTTGGATTGTTGCTTCTTGGCTTGCATTGACTGCACGGTAGCCTGCAATTTCTTTGGCTTGGAATCTATGAACAAAGGAAACTTCATATTCTTTACCATCGTTATTATCCACAGTCGCAGCTGCTAATTCTTGGTCGGTACCTTTCAAACGATAATGAACGTCAAAGGAACCTTTATTGACCTTATAAACAACCTTGATAACGCGAGTTCCTGCAGGAGCCTTGCTCACAACGCTATAATCATCTTCCCAAGCGTCTTTTAGTTGCTTATTGACAGTTTTGCCGTCAATCGATACAATCTCATATTTTTCTTTATTCTTCTTGAAGAAGTCAGTCTTTTCAATTTCTGTTTTATAGTTATAGTCGAACTGAGTTCCAACTTCTGTCTTTTCAACAAAAGTATCGTTTTCTTTGACTGGATTATCATTTTGGTCTAGGTGTTCGACAACAACTCGTCCATAATCAACACCTTCAAGGAGAGTCGCTACACCACTTTCATCGAAGGAATATTTGTTTTCACCGATAACAGCTGTTTTATTTCGAAGCATTTCTCCCTCTGGAGTGAAGTAATAACGATTGCCGTTATCGCCTTGATACCAGCCTTTAACACCGTACTTGTCAATGATTTCTTTGACCCATGCCAATTGTTCTGGTGAGAGGACAAGCCCTCCTCCAAAGCGATCTTTTTCAGCAATGTTTGCATTATCGACAGTTCCACGTTGGTGGATCCCAATGACCTTACCATCACCGTTGATAATCCCACCACCTGAAAGACCTGATACAGAAGTCAAACGATAAGTGACACCAACTGTTCCCTTATCATCATACTTTTCAGTACCTTTGACAACACCGTCAGCCTTATACAATTGACCTGGAACAATTGGTTCCTTCAATTCTGGAGAAGTTGAATCTGTAGGGTAACCGATGGTGCTAACAGGTTCTCCAGCTTTGTATTCTCGATGCTCTGCTAAAGGAGTAAAGGTAGCTGCCTTATTTGGACTTGCAATTGAAAGTGGAACTGGAGCTACAACTAAGGCTAGGTCATTCTTATAGCCTTCACCGAATTTTTCTTTATTCCAGAAATGAATATCCTTTTCCTTGAACAAAACAGTATTTCCTGAGCTTGGCAAAGAATTATTCTTAGCAGTATTTGAACCTACATTGTAATAGAACTTAGCCGTGTCACCACCACGGATAGAGCCTGCATTAGTATCCGCATCCTTGACCAAGAAGTTGTGGGCCACTGTCAAGATGACATTTGGAGCAACAAAGATACCTGAGCCTGAATTAAGGTATCGCTGACTACCGCCATTGGCCAAAGGTGAGCTAAAGATTGAATAAACCATAGTAGCAGATGTAGCTGGTTGACCTTCATAATTGATATGCTTAAGGTCTTGTCCGCCATTGATAATAGCTCTATTTTCTTTTTCGCCTTCAGATGGAGCTGCTTCTGTAGGTTTCAAAATGCTCTTAGTCTCTACTTGTGGGCTATCTTTTTCTGATACAATAGCTGCAGTATCCACTTTTTTCACTGGTGTATCAGGATAAGCACGATCAGGGATTTCTTCAGGGAGTAAATCGCCAGCCACTTCAGCAGTTTTTCCTTCCTCTGCCACTTTCTCGACAGCGGGTTCTGTTTTTTCAGTTACTTCTTCTTTGACTGCTTCTTCTTTTTCATGATCTACATCTGCTACTTCTTTTGCTTGACTATCTACTTCAAGTTTTGGTTCTGTCACAAGTTCACTAGCCGCAACATTACCAGATGCAAAAAAAGCAAGACCGACTGCTACAGAAGCAACACCAACAGTCAGTTTACGAATACTAAATATTCGACCTTTTTCTAAAAAATATTGTTTCATCAAATACTCCTAATCTTCTAGAGCAGTCAGCTACTGCCCGAGCCCAGTGTTATCTGGCGACAATTTTTGTTTGATCCCCTAGCTTAAAATTCTTTCTCTGAGCTATTTATTTTGAGTAAATATAAGGTTGTAGAAATCGCTTACATTTTCAAAAAATAAAATAATGCTTCCATTAGCAAGGAGTTTTCGCATTATTATAAATATACTATGTTATATTAAAAAATGCAAGGGTTTTCAAAGTTTTAACTAGATTTTTACTAAATGATTATTTTACTGTTTATGACTAAAAAATCCTAAAGTGGCAAGGCCAGATTAGGATTGTTTTGTTTTGAAGTGATAGTATGCACCAAGCATACCTGCAGTATTTTGATGATGCGCAAATTCTAATCTTGTTTTTTCCGCTAGACTTGGAACAAGCGCATTTTTTAGAGCTTTACGAATTTTTGGTTTCAAAATCGCTTCCTGCCCCATAATACCACCACCTAGTATAACAACCTCAGGATTGGCAACATAACAAATGTTAGCAAGACCTTTCCCAAGATAGTCTACCATACGGTCAATTCCCTCCATACAGAGTTTATTGCCTTCTGTAGCTTCTTTGAAAATTCTACGACCATTCCAATGGGCTACTTCTTCACCATGAGCCTTAGCGACATACTCAACCAAGGCAGTTGTAGAAGCTAAATCTTGGAAAGCCCCATCTTGCATATGCATATAGCCAACTTCACAGGCAGAATTACTAAATCCATGGAA
Source organism: Streptococcus sp. HMSC061D10 (assembly GCF_001808865.1). Lineage (NCBI taxonomy): Bacteria > Bacillati > Bacillota > Bacilli > Lactobacillales > Streptococcaceae > Streptococcus > Streptococcus sp. HMSC061D10. The sequence goes on from NZ_KV795018.1 coordinate 10,309, forward strand.
GACTTGGCCATCAATGATTAAGCAACCGCCGATACCTGTTCCAATGGTCAGACATAGCGTTATTCCTGCACCTTTTCCAGATCCAGAAACCGCTTCTGCTAACCCTGCGCAGTTGACATCATTTTCAATCTCACATGGAATTCCAAAACTTCCTTCAATTTCCTTTTTAAATTGGGTTCCGGCATAATTTGGAATCTGTGGACCAGCGTAGAAAATCTCACCCTTATCAGGATCAACCATTCCCGCTGAGGAAATGGCTACACCTGACACTGGTCCTTTTTCTAGATAGCTAGCTACAATATCTTTTGTTTTCTGTAAGATGTGTGGACCACCCTTGTGCGCCTCAGTCGCTACTTCGTTAGACTCTACAAGTTGTCCATCTTGGTCAATTAAACCGTATTTGATATTAGTTCCACCAATATCAATTGCAACGTAATTAGTCATAAAGCCTCCTGTTGATTAGAGGAAACGCTCCTTAGTTTCACGAATCAATGCCGCAGCTGCTTCTACAACTGGACGATCTTCTTCGGTCACTGGTGTAAGTGGAGAACGAACTGATCCGATATTAAGTCCTTCATTGATTTTCAAGACTTCTTTGATGACACAGTACATATTACCATGTGCTGCAGTCAATTTACCGATGATAGCGTTGATAGCATATTGCAATTCACGCGCTGTTTCTAGGTCTTTATCTGCAATCAATTGGTTGAGTTTCAAGAAGAGTTCTGGCATAGCACCATAAGTACCACCGATACCAGCTTTTGCTCCCATGAGACGTCCTCCTAGGAACTGCTCATCCGGACCGTTAAAGACGATACGGTCTTCACCACCAAGGCTAACGAATGTTTGAATATCTTGAACTGCCATTGAAGAGTTCTTAACACCGATAACACGTGGGTTTTTCAACATCTCTGTGTAAAGGCTTGGAGTCAAAGCAACACCTGCCAATTGAGGAATGTTGTAGATGACATAGTCTGTGTTTGGAGCTGCAGCGCTGATGTCATTCCAGTATTTTGCTACTGAGTACTCAGGCAAACGGAAGTAAATTGGTGGGATTGTTGCGATAGCATCTACTCCCAAACTTTCAGCATGGCGAGCCAATTCAATACTATCTTTGGTATTGTTACAAGCTACGTGAGCAATGATGGTCAATTTACCTTTTGCAACTGCCATAACTTCTTCTAAGATTAATTTGCGGTCTTCTACGCTTTGGTAGATACATTCACCTGAAGAGCCATTGACATAAAGCCCTTGAACACCTTTATCAATAAAGTATTGCACCAAAGCACGAGTACGTTCTGGGCTTACTTCGCCCGCATCATCATAACATGCGTAGAAGGCAGGAATGACACCTTCATATTTTTTTAAATCTGACATAGATTTCTCCTAAGATTTCTTATTTTCTGCCCTGAGCAGATGATTTTTTACTATTTTAGTATACACCTTGTGAAAAGCGCTTTCAATACATCCAAGCCACTTAGATTTTAATTTCTATTCATCTCCCATAGCTTTTCATGTTTGAAAGTAGTTTCATATCATTTTCAATCTGCTTGATATTTAGCAAACAATTTTTCCATTAATCCAGCTTGGCAAAAGGCAAGAAGGCCAAAGCCAAAAAGTAGAAATGCTGATCCACCGAGTACTAGAGTAAAGCCTGATAGATAGAGAATCATAATGATTAATAAAATAATCGCAAGCATCAAGAAGAACCACACGAAGTTAAAGCTAACTAAGAGCAAGCCCTTTTGAAGCACTTCTTTCCAAGTCAATTCGTAACGCGCTGCGATAGGATAGCTAGCCAACATAACTAGGGTTAAAAATATCAGAATTCCCAAGCAAATGGCTTTAATGAGCTGAAAGCCTAGGCCTGTTTGCCCCCAGAATAGAGATAAGTCAACCACGCTAATCAGAAAAATTCCTAATTCCAACAAACCTAACTGGAGACCTAATTTCAAATTTTGCTTAAAGGCTCTCATATATGTTTTAAAAACTGGAACACGACGACTACTCTTAACTTCGAAGATTGTCTGATAGAGACTAATTTTTGCTACTCCGATTGTCACAATAGGCAAACAAGACACAACAAAGAGTAGGTTGACCGTCACGATGTCTAAAACCTTCTCACAAAATCGCATAAGAAAGTTATCCGTATCGAATGCTGCTTTTATCAATCCAGATCCTTTATGTGCCATTGTTTGCTCCTCCTAACTGACTAATCGATTAAAATTTTAAATAAGTATTTGCGAACTTTATCTTCCATACCTGCATAGCCATTAGGCTGATGAGGTTCACCTGGGAAAAAGACTGCAAAATTGTGATAACCCAACAAAAGCGGGTATTGTTCATGACAATGAACAAAGCCGATATCGCTAGCATCGTCAAAGGTTACAGCCTCATCTTTGATGCGAGAACCGTAACTAGAATATTCATGTCCTTCAACTAACAAATGCAAATCTGCATAGTTTTTATGATGCTCAAAGCGATCATTTTCTTCTTGGTTGAGAACATTTTCCTGTACAACTAGAAAGACCTTATCTCCATCAATCTCGTATTTGCCTAATTCAAAGCTATCCTTACGACGCTCACAGAGATAATCAATAGCCTTGTCCAGATTTGGGTGAATTCCCTTGTAAAAGCTAATGTTTTTTAAATCATCAAAAATCATAGTAATTTCCTTTACCTGATTGTTACCTTCAGACATAAGATGTCTAGCCAGTAAGTTTATAAGTGTCTAACAAAACTTCATGAAGTAAACAACTCCTCTCCATTTTGTAGACACTTATATATCCTGTATTCTCTTAGTCTATCAACTATACTGCAGCATACTGATAAACAATTTGTACTATATTCAATTTTCGCAGAGTACTATCCTTTGACAGCTCCCATAGTAATCCCTTGAGTGAAGGATTTTTGGAAGACAAGGAAGACTGTTACGATTGGCACAGCTGCAAGGGCAGCACCTGCCATGATCAAACCGTAGTTGGTTGCCATCTCGGCCTGCATAGTCGCAACCCCGAGTGAGATGGTCAAGTTTTGACGTGAAGTCAACATTACCAATTGCATGAAGTAGTCATTCCAAGTATTGATGAAGGTAAAGATTGCAAGAGCTGCAAATCCTGGCTTCACGATAGGGAAGGCTACGCTCCAGAAGGTACGAATCTCGCCACATCCATCGATTTTAGCAGATTCCAGCAATTCTGTCGGAATGTTTTCACTGAACTGTTTCATAAGGAAGACCCCGAATGGCCATCCGATTAAAGGCAAGATAACTGCCCAAAGAGTGTCATGGATTCCCATGAAGTTGACGATACGTACCAATGGCACAAGGACAACTTGTTTTGGAAGAGCCATGGCAGCGATAAAGATTGCAAAGAGAATGCGTTGTCCATAGAAACGTTTCTTAGCCAAAACATAACCTGCTAGTGAAGAGGTTGCACAAACCAAGAACATCGTTACTAAAGAAATGAACACTGAGTTCCACATCCATTGCAAGGCTGGGTTTTGCACCATCAATTGTTGGAAGTTCTCCATTGTTGGAGCTTTAGGGAACCATTGTGGTGGAATCATAATGGTATCTGGTTGTGATTTGAATGCACCTGTCAAGATCCAGTAGAATGGGAAGATAAACAGTACAGTCAACAAGAGCAAAATGATTGTTGAAATAACAGTAAAGGCTGTTAATGGTTTCTTTTGTTGTGTAGGTTGCATAGCTGTCTCCTTTCCTTAGTATTCTACATCGTTTCCTAGGATCTTGAATTGAGCGAAGCTGACAAGGGCAATCATAACTGCCAAGAATACACCAATAGTATTGGCATAGCCATATTCAGTCAATTGGAAGGCTTTTTCGTATAGGTAGTACATAAGTGTACTTGTTGAGTAGTTTGGACCACCGGAAGTCAAAAGCTGAATCAAAGCGAAACACTGGAATGAGTTGATTGTTGTAATGATTGCGATATAAAGAGTTGTTGGAAGAAGGCTTGGCCATTTAATCTTCCAGAAAACTTGGAACTCAGTCGCACCGTCAACACGAGCTGCTTCTACAAGTGAGTTATCAATATTACCCATTGCAGCGATATAAAGTATGATTGGTTGACCAACTGATGTTGTCAAAAGGATAATCATAATCGCCATCAAAGCCCAGTTTTTATCTCCCAACCAAGAAATGTTTTGGCTGATGATGTGGCTTGACTTAAGCACGAAGTTCAAAATACCTGATAGTGGATCGTAGATCCATTTCCATACTACTGTTACGGCAACACTACCTGTTACTACAGGAAGGAAGAAGACGAAACGGTAGAAAGATCTAGCGATGGCATTTTGTTGGTAAGTTTGTGATGCTACAAAGAGCGAGAAGAGTACAACGACTGGTACAGACCCGATAACCAAGATTACGGTATTAATCAAAGATTTTGTAAAGACAGGGTCTTTAAACATACGAATGTAGTTGTCCAAGCCCACAAACTCAAAGCTAGTCATCGAATAGTTGAAGAAACTAGTGATGAAGCCCATGATCATTGGAGCTAAAACGAAGACGGTAAAGAAGATTAATACTGGTGCTAGGAATGCATAGGAAATAATAGTTTCCCGCATGCGAATTTTATTGATTTTCACAGTCGGCACCTCACTTTCACATAGTTTTGTTTTTTTGACTGTTATCTGACCCTGATCTAAAATCAAAATGAAATTTTTCTAAGATTCGTCAATGTAAAAACTTCATTTTAATTTTGACCTGTCAGTTGCTTCTATTTCAAACAAAAGTCCCCCTTTTCATACACAGATATGCTCAGGGAAAAGGGGGGAACTCAGTTTTTATTTAGGGCTTATTATTTAGCTGCTTTTTTGATTGTTTCATTCGCTTTTTCAGTGAATGCTTTCAATGCTGCGGCAGGTTGTTCGTCACCATTTGATACAGCTTGCAACATTGGGAACCAAAGTGTTCTCATTTCAGCAAATCCATCGATTGTGTTGTAGTATGGTGAGTAGTATTGAGTCCAGCTACCGATTGTTTCCATACGTTTGTCATCGTAAAGTTTACCAAATGAAGTACGAACTGGGAATGCGCCTGTACGAACTACGTCTTTAGGACCCCATTCTTTGTCATCTGCGATGAATTGGATGAATTTCTTAGCTGCTGCGACTTTCTTTTCGTCTTTGTTGTTAAATACTGCAAATCCATTTACAAGGTATTCAAGAGCTGGTTTACCTGAATCAGATGGGAATGGTACTTCTACCACTTCTACTTTACTTGATTCCAAAAGTTTAGCTTGGATACCATTTTGAGCTGGTGCCCAAAGGATTGTGTAAGAAGTTTGACCATTTGCAAAGTTTTGGATATCTGCTCCACCGTCAAATTGTGAACCGTTGTTCAACAAACCATCTTTGATCCAGCTTGATGCTTTTTCAAGACCTTTAACGAATTTAGGATCATCAGTTGTATACTTAGTTACATCTTTGTCAGTTACAGAACCGCCATAAAGGTTAGCGATGAAGGCACGTGTTCCTTGGTCTCCCCCTTGACCTGAACTGAACAATGAACCTGGTGTATATCCTTTATCTTTAAGCGCTTTCAAAACTTTTTCAAAGTCATCAGTTGTCCAACCTTCTTTTACAAGGTTTGCAACTCCTGCATCTTCCAACATTTTCTTGTTCATCGCCATGTAGAATGGTGCAGAACTGATTGGATACATGTAAGCTTTATCACCAGCTTTGCTTGCTTGGATGATGTTTTCGTTGTTAACATCTTTAACAAATTCATCTGTAAAGAGGTCGTTCAACTCAGCCAATTTACCATTTTTACCGTATTGGATGATACGTCCTGGTGCGTCAAAGAGTACGTCTGGCGCAGTTCCAGCTTCGATTGCTGTAGTGATCTTTTCAGGTCCAGATTTGAAGTCGATTGTTTCTAGTTTAACTTTAACATCTGGATTTGCTTTTTCAAAAGCTTCGATGATAGATTTTTCATAAGTTCCTACACCATCGCCAGTTTTTTCTTGAGTAAAGACTGGGAATGCCCACCAAGTGATTTCAGTTTTTCCACTGTCACTACCTGAGCTAGCCGCATCTTTATTTGCATCTGATTTGCCACAAGCAGCAAGAGATAGAACCGCAGCACCCGCAAGTACTGTACAAGCTAGTTTTTTAAATTTCATTTGTATTCTCCTAAATGATGATAAGCGTATCCGAATCGGATAATGAGTAATGTGGACTTTGTATATGTTTTCATTTTTTCCTACTAATCAACCACTCTCCTCGTTTTTTATATTGTGTTATTTAAGACCCGCAACAAATCGTTCCGTGATCTCTTTTGGTCTAGTAATAGCGCCACCAACTACGATACCACGCACCCCGTAACCTAGGATTTGCTTAGCTTGTTCTGGTGTGTGAATCTTACCTTCGGCGATGACGTCCACCCCTGCGTCGCAGAGTTTCTTGATGAGTTCAAAGTCTGGGCCGTCCACTTTTGGACTGTAAGATGTGTAACCTGACAAGGTTGTTCCGACAAAGTCAATTCCCGATTCAACTGCTGTTAGACCTTCCTCAAAGGTACTTGTGTCAGCCATCAAGAGTTGATTTGGATATTTTTCTTTGATTTGGCGGATAAATTCTTGGATCTCTAAGCCATCATGACGTTCACGTTTGGTACAGTCAAGAGCAATGACTTCGATGTCAAGAGCTGCTAGTTCATCTACCTCTCTCATAGTCGCTGTGATGAATGGTTCCTGTGGTGGATAATCACGTTTAATAATTCCGATAATCGGAAGTTTAGTGACCTCTTTAATCTCCTTAATATCTCGAACACTGTTTGCTCGGATACCGACTGCACCACCTTGTTCAGCTGCTTTCACCAACAAGGGGATAACTCCTCCCGCTTCTGTGTAGAGCGGTTCATGAGGAAGTGCCTGACAAGAAACGATGATTCCATCTTTGATTTGTTCAATCAAGGCTTCTTTACTAATTTGCGGCATCTACTTTCCTCCTTTTCTTTTCCTTTGTGTTTATGTGACTATTATAGCTTATTATTAAAGCGCTTTCAACAACTTGTGCTAGAATAGATTGAAGTTTCAAAACAATTTTATGCAACAGTTTCTTCTGAAAGTAGTTTCAGGCACATAAAATCTATCCCAACAACTCTTAAATCTTGAAAACAGCCCTTTTTTCTCGCAAACATGAAAGAAAAAGGCCGTAACAAATTTTCGTTACGACTCTTTCTAACTAAGATTTAGTTTCACTAAGGAAACCTTCAATTTCAACTATTTGACTAATCTTCTTTTTTCTTGCCCAAAGCAAACATACCAAGGAGCATCCCCACAAGCCCTACTGATGCAAGGGCAGTGGCATCTTTACTTCCTGTCTTAGGAAGAACATCTTGACGAACTGCAGGTGCTTGATAGGTCTTATCTTGTGCCATAGCCTGAGATACAATAGACTGCTGATCTTTGTGATCTGGATTTTTAGGGCTCGCTACTTCTGAACCTTTGACATCGCCTACAAATCCTGGTTTTTCTGTTGACGCGACGTCATTCTTCACACTTCCCGTGAATGCTGGGACTTCATGTACAGCTGCTTCGCTACCATTGACTCCACCTGCAAATTCTGGAGATTCTGCTTTTGCTGCTTCTACACCATTGACACCACCTGCAAATTCTGGAAGTTCTACTATCGGTGCTGCTTCTTCACCTACTGTACCAATAGGTTCAGTATACTCTGGGAGCTCCGTTACAGCTGCTTCACTACCATTGACTCCACCAGTAAATTCTGGAAGTTCAGCAGTCGCAGCTTCTACACCATTAACACCACCTGTGAATTCTGGTACTTCGTTAACAGCAGCTTCACTACCGTTGGCAGCTCCAGGAATACCTGCTCCTTCAAGACTCACTGGAAGGTTGTGCATACTCTCGATCGCTCCAGAAGCAAGTCCAGTTATCTCCTGACCTAGATCTGACTTGTCTATTGTAAATAGCAAAGTCTTCGTATCGTACTGGGTCATGAAGTTTACTTTTTTACCATTTGCCAACTGAAGTGTTGGGATTTTGTTAACCAAAACTTCTGAATCAAATTCTACTGCAAGAATTCCTGGCCATTTTTCAATAACATTTTTAACTTTGGCTTCTTTAGGAGAAATTCTTTCCTTCGTTAGGAAATCCCAGTTGAATTTCTTGAAGGATAGAGTATAAGGATTGCCTCCAGCTTCATGATGTTCGTACAAGAGACCAAATTCTTTTGGTCCGATCTGTTGAAGTGAGTTATAGGCATACTCCCCTTCTTGAATCAAATGATGATGCAGCCAAGTCAACTCGCCATCTTCTTCTACGCGAGCCACTCGAATGTAACCATTCTTACGACCTGGGCCATTGGCATTTGCTAGAAGGATATACTCCTTACCATCTTGAACCGTATGAGTCGCTGCCATTTGAACATAGACATCTGGTACATCATAGCGCGCTACATGGTTATCCCATGTAATACCACCATCATTACTTGTAGCAACCTGCAAATCACCAGTCAAACCACGCATAAAGAGTTTCAACTGACCATTGTTCAGCTGAACAACTGAAGCCTCCGTGTTTTGAGCATAGTAATTGTTCATGTTACTTGAATCAACTACTGTACCATCATAAAGTGTACGGTTATCATTGACACCGCCACCCATATGCCAAGTCTTACCATGGTCATCTGAGTAGATGATACGAGATGATTGAGAACCATTGAGGTGGTTTGTTCTATTCGTCGTATAGACAGGAACGACGATCCGACCTTTATGAGGTCCATTCTGGAGGGTAATGCCCACTCCAGGTCCCACACCTAAGAATTTCATCCAATCAGCTTTGACCATTGGAGTAATATCTTGTGGTGCAGACCAAGTTTTACCATCATCATCACTGTAAGACATCCATAGGTAGCTGTCTTTAGCAATTCTAAATGGAGAAGTTTTATTACTTGTAAAATAGATATTTCCTAGTAACTGCTCACCCTGATAAAGATCACCTTTATCGCTATAAGCCGGCTTGACAGGATTTACAACAACACGGTAATCCGTTGCCTGACCATCTGGTGTGTAGACTACACCATTTTCACGAATAGTATAGGCCCCATTTTCTCCTTCACGATAGAGAATTTGGTAGGTTTTCCCATCAATTTCTTTATAAGCTTCCTCTTTTTCAGCTGACATCCCAAAGATACCTTTTCCTTCTGGGAACATATCATAGACTGAAAAGATGCGTTTGGTTTCAGTATCTTGGGCTAAAACCATATCGATATTTACTGGTGAACCAACAGATGGATCAGTAGCTTTTGGATTGTCTCGTAGATTGGTAAGAGTGATGCGATCGCCCCATGTTTGGCCCTTGTCTTCACTTCGTTTAACGACCATACCGATATCACCCCAATCATAGTGGTGTAAGCGACGTTCGTCAGCACCAGCAATCAGAGTTCCCTTGTCAGTCTTAAGGAGGGCTGGAATACGATAGCTATTAATACCATCTGGATTTGATTGCCCATTTTTACCAGCTTCAAAAACATCCTTTTTATCTGTTATCTCAGCTCCTTCTGGAAGCTTTTTCTCTAATTCGGATCTTTCAAAGAGGTAGCTACGATTTTGAACCTCTTCTGGACTCAAGGCACGATCGTAAACAGTTAGATTACGAACTTGTAAGCCTGCCCCCCAAACCATACTTCCTGCACGATTTGTGGTACCAATTTGCATATGATTTACATCAGGCATATCTTTGATAAAGCGTCCTGATTTCTTACTTGTTCGTGACAAAACTCCGTTTACATAGAGACGAACTTGCCCATCTGGAGAATCTGCACTTGGTCTTTCAACTGTAAAGGTTACTGAGTTCCACTGACCTGGTTTGACAGTTAATGGTGCGTCTGTGTATCTATCATAAAATTGGTCGCCGTTTTGATCGCGGCCCTCAATCAAGGCAACGTTGTTGTAAACAGCCATGGTGAAATATTCATTTCGAACCGTATCACTTGAGGCTGAGAAAAGGTTGTAAAATGCTGGTGCAGAAGCATCTGGTTTGAACTCCATATGAATGGTCGCATTTTGAAGCTGTTTCAGTTTGTCCAATTGCTCTGTCAGATCAATTCTATTGCTATTGGCAGCATTAGTCTCTACATCTTCCTTTTCAAGAACAGTATTGACATTTTCCAACTCTCTAGCATAGTAATCACGTGGAAGTGAAGCTGGATCTTTTTCGGTTTCTCTAGTTGCTTCTGCCGTTTCTGCTGTTGCAGTTGTCTCTGTTCCAGTATGTGCTTCTGTAGATGTATGTGTGACTGTATCTACCCCATTAGACTCTGTCGCACTCTTTTCAGTATCTACTGCTTTTTCTGCCTGATCCTTCTCTACTCCTAGTTCTGTCGTTTCCTTATTGGTAGCTGTTGCTTCTTGTGCCAATACTGGCGATGCACCAAAAACAACTGCTCCAATAACGACTGAAGCGGCTCCTACTGTAAATTTGCGAATTCCGTATCGTTGTTTTCTATCCAACTGATTATGCTTCATCTTTCTTCCTTTCATTTTCAAAAATAAAGCGCTTTCTTTTTTGATTAAAATTTTTAGTCATCTGACTAAATGACAAAAATTACTTTTTCACGAATGGTTACACTCGCTCTTTCAAATTTTCTCTCACTTAACGATCAACAATCTATCATCATGCCATCGTTAACTAGAGTCTCCTACTCCTTTCAAATTTTATCTTATTCTCATTATATAATAAATTTCTCTATTTTAAGATAGATAAATATAGAACAGATTTTACTTTCAGTTTTAGAAATATAAAATTGGACATTTGAAACTACTTTCGGATGCTTTGGATTTTTCTAACATAAAATTGCTTCATCCAGTTGAATCGTTTTTTTAATGAACTTTATCTCAAACTTATACTCAATGAAAATCAAAGAGCAAACTATGAAGAGAGCCGCAGGTTGCTCAAAACACCGTTTTGAGGTTGTGGATAAAACTGACGAAGTCAGTAACACATATACGGCAAGGCGAAGCTGACGTGGTTTGAAGAGATTTTCGAAGAGTATTAACTATTTGACTCCTGATTTATCTAGATCAAAAAGGTCGTAACTAGTTCTAGTCACGACCCTTTCTAATATAAGATCAAATTTCACTATGAATTTCGTTGGTTTTAACTATTTCATTGATCTTCTTTTTTCTTACTCATGGCAAACATACCTAGGAGCATGCCTACAAATCCTAAAGAGGCAAGAGGAGCAACATCTTCACTTCCTGTTTCAGGAAGGAGGTGCTGGCGAGCAGCAGGAGCTTGATAAGTACGATCTTGTGCCATGGCCTGAACCACAACTGACTGTTCTCCCTTATACTCTGAGATTTCATGAACAGTAGCTTCAGCACTGTTTACACCACCCGCAAAAGCTGGGATATCTGAACTAACAGCCTCTACCGCATTAGTGCCACCTTCATAGGCTGGAAGTTCTGAACTTGCTGCTTCTACTCCATTCACGCCACCTGTGTACTCTGGAAATTCTAACTTAGCGGCCTCTACTCCATTCACGCCACCTGTGTACTCTCGAACTTCTAACTTAGCGGCCTCTACTCCATTCACGCCACCTGTGTACTCTCGAACTTCTAACTTAGCGGCTTCTACTCCATTGACGCTACCTGCATACTCTGGAAATTCTAACTTAGCAGTTTCCACTGCATTGACGCCACCTGTGTATTCTGGAACTTCTAAC
>NZ_KV795018.1:22120-67254 GCF_001808865.1 Streptococcus sp. HMSC061D10
TACTCCATTAACACCACCTGTATACTCTGGAACTTCTGCCTTAGCTCCTTCCTCACCATTGACGCCACCTGTGTATTCTGGAGAATCTAACTTAGCAGATTCTACTGCATTGACACCACCTGTATATTCTGGCGCTTCTAACTTAGCGGCCTCTACTCCATTGACGCCACCTGTGTACTCTGGGATTTCTAACTTAGCAGATTCTACTCCATTGACGCTACCTGTGTATTCTGGGATTTCTAACTTAGCGGATTCTACTCCATTGACGCTACCTGTGTACTCTGGGACTTCTAACTTAGCAGATTCTACTCCATTAACACCACCTGTATACTCTGGCGCTTCTAACTTAGCAGATTCTACTGCATTAACACCGCCTTCGAACTCTGTACTTTCTGCTTTAGCTCCTTCCTCACCATTGACGCTACCTTCAAAGGCTGGTACTTCATGAACGGCAGACTCTCCTTTTGAGCTTTCTACTAGACTACCTTCTGGAACTTCATGGACCGCGGCTTCCTCACCGTTCACACCACCTTCAAAGGCTGGAACATCATGAACGGCTGCTTCGGCACCATTAACCCCACCTTCGAAGGCTGGAACTTCGTTAATAGTTCCTGGTGGATTTTCTTCAATCTCTATTTCTGGAACTTCATGAACTGCGGCTTCTTCGCCGTTCACACCACCTTCAAAGGCTGGTACATCATGAACGGCTGCTTCCTCACCGTTGACGCCACCATCAAAGGCTGGAGCCTCATGAACGGCACCTTCTTCACCATTGACTGCACCTGTAAATTCTGGGACTTCATGGATTTCTGCTTTTGCTCCATTTTTACCACCAGGGACTCCTGCACCTTCAAGACTTACAGGCAAATTATGCATGCTCTCAATTGCACCATCAATGATTTCTTTAATTTCTTGACCAATATCTTCCTTGTTTACTGCAAATAACAATGTTTTGGTATCGTATTGCGTCAAGAAAGCAGCAAAGCTACCATTTGCCAATTTAAGAACTGGTGGTTGATTCACCAATACTTCTGAATCAAATTCTAAAGCAATGACATTTTTGCTCATCTCCACAGCATTTTTCACAGTTGCTTTTGTTGGAGCAATTCTATCCTTGCTTAAGAAATCCCAGTTGAATTTCTTATAAGACAAGGTGTATTCATTTTGAGTGGCAGTTGCATGCTCATAAAGCAAGCCAAATTCGCCATTCCCAAGATCTTGCAATGAGTTATAAGCAAATTTACCACTTTGAATTGGATTGTGCTTGAGCCAAGTTAGGTCTCCATTGGCTTCCACACGCGCTAAGTGCACCAGACCATTGTAACGTCCTGGCCCACCTGCATTACTGAGGATGATATATTCCTTACCATCTTGTACCGTATGAATGGCAGACATTTGAACGTAGACATCTTTGACATCTGAATAGCGTTTTACATCTTTTTCCCAAGTTGCTCCACCGTCTTTACTCGTTGCAACTTGCAAATCCCCTGTCAATCCACGCATGAAGAGTTTGAGATCCCCATTATTCAACTGAACAACAGTTGACTCAGTATTTTGAGCACCTGGATTATTCATAGTTGAAGAATGAATTGTTTGGTTACCTACTGGACGGTTATCATTGACCGCTTCACCAGCATGCCAAGTTTCACCATGGTCATCTGAGTAAATGACGCGTGAAGACTGAGAACCACTTAGGTAGGATACGTTATTTGTAGTGTAGGCAGGGATAACCAGACGCCCTTTATGAGGTCCTGAGTGCAAGGCAATACCTGTACCAGGTCCTGTTCCTAAGAAATGCATCCAGTCCTTACGAATACCGTATGTAATATCTTTTGGTGCAGACCAAGTTTTTCCATCGTCATCACTATAAGACATCCAGAGATAGTTGGTGTTTGAAACTCTAAAGATATTCTTGTCGCTATAATCGAAGTAGACATTACCAATCAGTTCTTCACCTTTATACAAATCACCCTTATCACTATAGGCTGGTTTCTTAGGATCAACTACAACACGGTATTCTGTCTTTCTATTTTCAGGGTCAAAGACTTCACCTTTTTCACGGATTGTATAACGTCCTGCTTCACCTTTTTTGTACAGAACTTGGTAAACCTTGTCACCAATTTGCTCATAGGCTTGTGGTGCTTTTCCTGGTAAATCTCTGACAGCTTCACCTTCTACGAACATATCAAAAATAGAGAAGATTCGCTTAGTTTTCGGATCTTGGACTAGAGCCATGTCAATGTTGACTGGTGATCCCGCATGAGCTCTTCTGGCATTCTCATTATCACGAGGATTTGAGATGACAATTCTATCTCCCCATGTTTTACCCTTATCATCACTACGACGAACAACCATACCGATATCGCCCCAGTCAGAGTGATGCAAGCGTCTCTCATCTGCACCAGCAATCAAGGTTCCTTTATCCGTTTTCAGCAGGGCTGGAATGCGGTAGCTTGCGATACCATCTTTATTTGGCTTACGGTTCTCACCACCTTCAAAAACATCCAGTTTATCAGTAACTTCTGCTCCTTCAGGAAGTTTCTTCTCTAACTCTCCTCTTTCAAAAAGTTGGCTACGTTTTTTAACTTCTTCTTGAGAAAGAGCACGGTCATAAACCGTTAGATTACGGACTTTAAGATTAGCACCCCAGAAGTTTTTACCTGTACGTTTTGTGGTACCGATTTGTACATGATTAACATCTGGCATGTCTTGGATGAAGCGACCAGACTGAGGACTTGTGCGCGACAAGACACCATTTACATAGACGCGAACCTGACCTTTTGGTTGGTCTGCATTTGGTCTTTCAACTGTAAAGGTTACAGAGTTCCACTCACCTGGCTTAATTTTCAAAGGAGCAGTTTTATAATCACCATAGAATTGGTTTCCATTTGCATCACGACCTTCAACGATAGCTGTGTTATCAAGGATGGCCATAGTGAAATACTCATTTACTTTGGTATCACTAGAAACTGAGAAGAGGTTGTAAAAACGTGGAGCAGATGCATCTGGCTTAAACTCCATATGAATGGTCGCATTTTGAAGTTTTTTAAGCTTGTCGAGCTCCTCCTTCATGTCAACTCTTTGACCGTTTGAAGGATTGGTTTCAACATCTTCTTTCTCTATAACAGTATTGGCATTTTCCAACTCTCTTGCATAAAAGTCACGCGGAATGTTTCCAACTTCTTCTTCGTCTTTACTCTCTGTAGCTGGAGTTTCGTTTGATGTTTCTGTTCCGGTTGGTTTTTCAGACGCTGGGTTTGCTTGCAACTCTTCACGGCTCACTTCTGTTCCACTATTATTTACTGTGGTTACTTGGCCTGCAAGCTCCTTATCTAAATTAGCTAGACTTCCTGTCTCTACTTCCTTAGGCAATTCTGGCAAAGATTGCCCCGCTGTTTCACCATTCGTTGATGGTGCCTCTTGAGCCAAAGCCGGTGTAGCACCAAAAACAACCGCTCCAATCACTACTGAAGCTGCTCCAACTGCAAATTTCCGAATTCCATATCTCTGTTTTCTATCAAAATCTCTCTGATTCATGTGTTCCCTTCCGTTATTTTTTAAAAAATAAAGCGCTTTCTTTTTTGCTTAAAATTTTTAGCCTTTCAGACTAGCTGCAAATAAGAAACTGTATTATTGAATGAAATTGCCATTCTTTGTAAATGAAATGCTGTTGCGCTTTTATAAATTCCAAGTTAAAAGATTCGCAACTAGCTATACTCCTTTCACTTTTTATCTTAATCATATTATATAATAAATATTCTAAATTTTAGACTTTATAATCTATAATAGATTATACTTTCAAAGATATTTAGAAGTTTCAAACCACCTGAAACTACTTTCTCATTATCTGGGTTGGGTCACATAAAGAAAAGCCTGTAGTTCATTCGAAACTACAGAGCTTTTTTTCAATTTTTAGTGACCAAGATAGGTAAAGGGGATCTCACTACCACACAACCAGTTGTAAACTTGATCATTGACATGAACATTCATGGCTTCATGAGCATATTCAGGCATGATACGATAACTCTTTTCACAAGTCAAACGGTTGTAAATAGCAAACTGAGTGATTGGATAGCAGACATCGTCATCAAGTCCAGTAATCATCCGAACTTCCCCCTTAATACGATGGGCAAGATTTTTTACATCGATATAGCTAAGTGTTTCCATAATCTGCT
Source organism: Streptococcus sp. HMSC061D10 (assembly GCF_001808865.1). Lineage (NCBI taxonomy): Bacteria > Bacillati > Bacillota > Bacilli > Lactobacillales > Streptococcaceae > Streptococcus > Streptococcus sp. HMSC061D10. The sequence goes on from NZ_KV795018.1 coordinate 26,296, forward strand.
CTTCTGTCTCATGGAATGGATCATGGAACTTAAAGTAACGAAAGAGCTCATCATAGGCTTCGCTAGTATTTCCAATCTCTATCACTCGTCTAAAGTCTGACAAGAATGGATAAATAGCTACGGTTCGCTTAATCCGTGGATTTAACCCCGCAGCCACCAGAGCCAGCGCTCCTCCTTGAGAAGCTCCATAGCTTGCTAATTGGCCTTCATCCACTTGTGGGAAACTAGCTACAATCTCAACTAATTGATAAATATCAAGATAAACATCCTTATAGAAGAGTTGCTCTTTTCCTTCTACTGCACCACGAATGATTTGGCCCTTAACTGTATTTCCGAGAGGTGAGCGCAAGCCATCTTGTGAGTAACCAGACTGACCACGGACATCCATAGATACAACACCATAACCAGCGACTGTAAAGGCCAACATATCTGTCCAATCCCAACAACGTCCCATATAGCCATGGAAGTGGAAAATGACAGGTACTTTCTTTTCTGATTTTGGTAAGACCACTCTCGCATAAACGAGCCCATCACGTGTACCTTTAAAAGTTAGCTCATAACACTTCACATTTGGAATACGAAAATCACGTTCCTCTAATTGGTAATCTGGCAAGACCGAAACCTTCTCAATCTCCCCATCCCAAAAATCGTCAAAGTCTTGCGGAACTTCATCTCGCCCTCTGTAAGTTTTCATTTCTTCTATTAGTGCTGGATTTCTCATAAAACCCTCCTTAATTTTGTAACCGTTACCATAACTCTAGCACATAAAGGAAGGCAATGCAAGACTGATATTTTAAATAGAAAGTGATTTTAATTTTGAAGATTCATAAAAGCTTATCTGAAAGTAGTTTTATCCATTCCATTCTGTATAAATTCAATACACTTTCAAAGAATAACAGCTTCTTTGGTCTCTCCTCCAAGAGTCATTGAAGACTAGTCTTATCTTATACTCTTCGAAAATCTCTTCAAACTACGTCAGCTTTATCTGCAACCTCAAAGCCGTGCTTTGAGCAACCTGCGGCTAGCTTCTTAGTTTGCTCTTTGATTTTCATCGAGTATTAGCATGTTTTCGGGTATATAGTTGTCTATCTTTAAACTAGTTTTCTACAAAAAATAAAAAAGTTTCATAATCTTAATAGAATTGTTCTACCAAGATTACAAAACTCTTTCTTATTTCAAATCTTTTTTATAGCGTTCCAACTCTGCTTGGTTTGCCCAAACATAGTGACCTGGACGAATTTCTACCATAGAAGGTTTATCAGTTTCATAGTCATGTTGATCTGGATCATAGACTTTCAAAACTTTTTTACGTTCCAAGATTGGGTCTGGAATAGGAACAGCTGATAGAAGTGCTTGCGTGTATGGATGAACTGGATTATTAAACAATTCTTCAGTTTCAGCCACTTCAACAATAACACCCTTATAAATTACCGCAATACGATCAGAAATGAAACGAACTACTGACAAATCGTGGGCGATAAAGAGATAAGTCAATCCTAATTCTTTTTGGAATTTCTTGAGCAAGTTCAAAACTTGGGCACGTACTGAAACGTCCAAGGCTGAAATTGGCTCATCCGCAATAACGAAGTCAGGTTGCATAACCAAGGCACGGGCAATCCCAATACGTTGACGTTGACCACCTGAAAACTCATGTGGATAACGTGTCAAGTGTTCAGCCAAAAGTCCCACTTCACGAATGATATTTTGAACTTTTTCTTTTCTTTCTTCTTCATCTTTAAACAAATGATAGTTATAAAGACCTTCAGAAATGATATAGTCAACCGTTGCACGTTCATTCAAACTTGCAGCAGGGTCTTGGAAAATCATTTGAATACGACGGATTAATTCCGAAGCTTCTTCACGTGATTTTTTACCATTAATTTTTTTACCTTCAAAGATGATATCACCTTTGCTAGTATCATTAAGACCGATAATAGCACGACCAATTGTTGTCTTACCACTACCAGACTCTCCAACAAGTGAGAAAGTTTCTCCTTTGTTGATAAAGAAGTTCGCATTTTTAACAGCGACAAACTTTTTGCTTCCTTCACCGAAGGAAATTTCTAAGTCTTTAATTTCTACTAATTTTTCAGACATTTCCTTCCTCCTAGTCCTCAAGATGTGTAAAGCCCATCTTTTCACGAATCTTGTCGTGTAAATCTGCAATCACCGATGGTTTTTCAACTTTTGGAGCTTGTTCATGAAGCAACCATGTCTTAGCCCAATGAGTATCAGATACTGCAAACTGAGGTGCTTTTTCCTCGAAGTCAATCTTCATAGCATAATCTGAACGAAGAGCAAAAGCATCTCCCTTCAATTCAGTATAAAGCGATGGAGGTGTCCCAGGGATTGAGTACAATTCACCTTTGTCATCCGCAAGTTGAGGCAAGCTTGACAAGAGGCTCCATGTATATGGATGACGTGGGTCGTAGAAGATTTCTTCAACAGTACCATACTCGACGATTTCACCAGCATACATAACTGCAACTTTATCAGCGATACTTGCTACAACACCTAGGTCGTGGGTGATAAAGATTGTTGTAAAGTGGTATTCGTGTTGAAGTGACTTCAACAAATCAATAATCTGTGCCTGAATGGTCACGTCAAGAGCTGTTGTCGGCTCATCACAGATAAGAATGTCTGGACGACAGGCAAGAGCAATCGCGATAACAATACGTTGACGCATTCCCCCTGAATATTGGAATGGATACTCGTCAAAACGTTTCTCAGAATCTGGAATACCAACTTTATTCATATAGTCAATAGCCATCTCTTTAGCTTCTTGAGCAGTCTTGCCTTGGTGTTTAACAATAACTTCTGTGATTTGACTTCCGATTGTCTTGATTGGGTCTAGACTGGTCATCGGATCTTGGAAGATAGTTGCAATCTTCGCACCACGAATACTTTCCCATTCTTTATGAGAAGATAAGGCTGTCAAATCTTGTCCACGGTAATTAATACTACCTTGTGCAATACGACCATTTTCTTCCAACATTCCTGTGAATGTTTTTGTCAAAACTGATTTACCTGAACCTGACTCCCCAACTAAGGCGAGGACCTCTCCCTCAATCAAATCGATGGAGACACCTCGAATAGCTGTCAAAATCTTGTCACGAACATCAAATTCCACGACAATATCTTGAGCAGTCAAAATTACATTTTTTCCTTTTATCATGTCTACTCCTATCTATGTGTACGTGGATCACTAGCATCCGCTAGGTTTTGACCTACTACGAAAAGGGACAAGGATACCAAGACCAAAGTTGTCAATGGAATCCAGAAGAGATATGCATTGGTTGTTACGTTCTGAGAATAATCTGAAATCAAACGTCCCAAACTTGGTACTGTGATGGGCAAGCCAAGTCCAAAGAATGATAGGAAAGCCTCATATGAGATAAAGGCTGGAAGCATTTGCGACGTACTCGTAACAATAACAGATACCAATTGGGGCATAATGTTTTTCACAATAATCTTATAACTTGGTGTTCCCAAGGTACGTGAAGCAAGGTTGTACTCTAAATCACGGTAACGTAACATTTGGATACGAATTGAATGGGCAACACCAATCCAAGTGGTTACACTCATGGCAAAGATCAAGTTCCAGAAACCTGCCCCGATAGAGTAAGTCAAAACAATAACGATCAAAAGTGATGGAATATTGTTGATAACGTTGTAGACTTCCATCATGATACGGTCAACTGATTTTGAGATCCCCCAAAGTCCACCAATGACAACACCGATAAAAAGGTTAACAAAGGTAGCAATAACCGAAATCAAGATAGAGTTACGAGCCCCAAACCAGACACCATCAAAGAGAGATTTACCATTACTGTCTGTTCCAAACCAATATTCAGCATTTGGCTTAATGTAACGAGCGCTAAAATCGTTTACCTTACTTACATCATTAAAGTCAAAATCAGAAAACATTGGGTAAATGAAACTCATCAAAACAATTGCAATCAAGATACCTAGCATGATTACTGTTGATTTATTCTTCAAAAACTGTCTAAAGACAGAACCCCAGTATGAGTAGGCAGGAGCATCAATTGCTTCAGAGGCATAATCATCACGTTTTACAAACTGAAATTTTTCATTACTAATTGTAGACATTATTTGCCTCCTTTCTCTGTCAATTTAATACGTGGGTCAATAATCGTCATCCAAATATCACCAATAAGGTTTGAGAAGATTGAGACACAAGTGAAGATAAAGACAAGACCAACTACCATATTATTGTTTGAAGCCTTTACAGAGTCGATCAACATTTTACCCATACCTGGGAAGGCGAAGACTGTTTCTGTAAGAGTTGCTCCACCAATAACACCAATGATAGCACCTGGAATACCAGAAACAAGTGGTACCATAGCATTTTTAAAGATATGCTTATCAGAAATCTCTTTCTCAGACAAACCTTTTGCACGAGCAAAACGAACGAAATCTTGTGATTGCAAGTCAATCATATAACGGCGAATCCAAATTGCCATAGTAGGTGCTCCTAACAAGCCCAAAATCACAGCAGGAAGGACATAAGAACGCCAATCACCAGCACCCAAGATTGGGAATGAATCTGGGAAGCCGATTGAAGAACCAATCAAACGAATAATATAGACTAGGGCAATCGTTGGAAGAGCCAACAAGAAAGTTAGAGTCCCTGTAGCGAAACTATCAATCCAAGTGTTTTTGAAACGAGCCATTGCTGAACCAAGAGGAATCGCAATCGCGTATGAAATCGAAAGACCAATCAAACCAGTGATAGCAGAACTTGCAATCATAGATGGGTACTGATAGTTGCTCTCAGTAGCTGTATAAGGATCATCTTTACCGTAGTTCGCTACTTCACGAGCATCAGCTTGACTCGGAGATTTATAAGTTCTTGAGTAAATATTAACTGATGATGTTTTCTTACCAGTTGGGAATTGAACTTCAGAAGTCTTGGTTTGTCCTTGTCCTTGTGTAATAACTTGAAGAACAGGAGTATTGGCATAAGTTGGATAAGAATCTCCTAGGTTCAAGTTGACAAAGTTTTGGTGAACAAATGGGAACTGACTATTGAAGTACAAGAGGTATTTATGTTTAGTACCTGAACCCACAAGAGACCAACCGATCGCAGGGTCATTCTCAAAGCGCAAATAACGCTCTAAGTTTGGATTTTCTGGGTCTTGAATCTTGTTTGTATGGTCAATATCAAGCAAGTTTGCATAGAATTTGAACACACGTTCAAAAATAGGAATTTCACGTGTAGCGTAGAATTGTCCACTCTCTGTAAACTCACCTAGAGTCCAACCATTCCCAAGTTGTTGGATATATTTTTCATAGATTGCTTTATTTGTATCATTTGCATCTACTGTAACAGAAGAGTCAATGCTACTAGCTTTTTCCTGCAACTCTTTCGTATCGTAATATTCGATATAACCCATACGCTCAAAGACAGTATTTTCATAGTTATCTCGTTTATCAGCCGTTGTCGCAATTTTATTGTAGTTAGTATCTTGTTTGAAGATCAACTTCCGTGGAACCATCGTATAGATGATTGTGTAAATCAAGGTCGTTACTAAGAAAATAGAAACCAACGACCGCAAGATACGCATAAAAACATATTTTTTCATATTATTTCCTTTAAAATCCCAAAAGAACCTTCTCCTTTAGGAGAGAAAGTTCTGATGAGCATTATTTATTTCACATGACTCGCTAACTCTTTTTGAGCTTTTTCGTTTGATTCAGCTTTTTCTTTGAGCCATTTTTCACGAGCTTCCTTGTACTCTTTTGTTGTTACAGTGTTAGCTTGCAATTTAAGGTACTTGAAGTATACATCTGAACCTTTATCACCAGATTGAGTGTAAGAGGCTGAGAATGGTACTACACGAGAAATAACTGGTGCTGCTCCTGAAGATGACATAGCTGGAAGGAAGAGTGAGCTATCTGTCAACCAAGCTTGAGCTGCTGCATATTTCTCATAACGTTTGTTAAGGTCACTTGTTTCACTAGCTGCATCATCAACTAATTTGTCGTAATCTTTCAAACCAACTTGAGCAACCGCTGGGTTTGATGGATTGTCATAGCCCATGTAGGTCTTAGTTGTTTCACTATTAGTTGATTTCAAGATATCAAGGTAAGTCGATGGATCATCATAGTCTGGATTCCATCCAACAGCACCTGAAAGGTCCCAATCTTCTGCTGCCGCACTAGCAGCGTAGTACGTGATATTGTGTAATTCATCCGTAGTGATTTGTTGGATATCGATAACTACATTATCTGTACCCAAAGCGGTTTCAACAGATTGTTTGAATGATTGGATACGAGCGATATAGTTTTTAGATGTTTGGTCAACTGGAATATCCAAGTGGATTGGGAATTTCACACCATCTGCTTCAAGGTCTTTTTTAGCTTTAGCTAGTTCTGCTTTAGCTTTATCAGCATTGTAAAGACCATCTTGGCCATCCGCAAAGTTTACATCTTTCCACTCATCACCATAAGAAACAACTTTCTCAGTGACCAAGTCACCAAATGTTTTTTCACCTGCTGAAACAAATTCTGGTTTTACGAAGAGGTTACGGACAGCAAGGGCTGCTCCATCCTTACCATTTAGCTGAGCTGAATAAGCAGTACGATCAAAAGCAAAGTTCAAAGCTTGACGGAAATCTTTATTAAGAAGGGCTTTCTTAGTAGATGTTTTTTCTTCGTCAGTTGTTTTTGATGTGTACTTATAGCTTTGACGGTCAATATTAACACCCAAACCAGCAATACCAGCTCCTTGTGGAGTATAGTAAATATTGTCTTTATATGTTTCTGCTACCTTAGAATAGTTTGAGCTAGTAGGGAAGAGACGGGCATAACTGTATGCACCATTTGTAAAGTTACGCTCAAGTGACTCTTGGTCTGAACCATCATAGTAAGAAAGTGTTACAGTATCGATGTGAACATTGTCCTTATCCCAATACTGATCATTCTTTGCAAATTCGATAGAAGACTTAGCTGTCAATCCCTTAAGCAAGAATGGACCATTGTAAAGCAATGATGTTGGATCTGTCGCCTTACCAAAGTCTTTACCTTTTGATTTTTCAAACTCTGCGTTCAAAGGCCAGAAGATTGCGTAAGACAATTTAGAATTCCAGTATGGTTCTGGTTGGTTCAAAGTGTATTGAAGAGTGTAATCATCAACAGCTTTTACACCTACAGCAGAGAAGTCTGTATTGTTCCCTGATACATAGTCAGCCAATCCTTTAACAGAATTTTGTGCTAGGTAAAGAGCGGCTGATTTATTGTCGGCTGCGTGTTTCAAACCTGTAACAAAGTCATTTGCAGTTACTTCTGCATATTCTTCACCATCAGATGTTAACCATTTTACACCTTTACGAATCTTATAAGTGTATGTTAATCCATCTTGAGACACTGACCAGTCTTCAGCGACTGCAGGAGTAAGGTTACCATACTTATCATTTGTAAAGAGTCCATCGATACCGTTTGAAGTGGCAACTTTAGTACTTTGTTTCCCAGAGATAAGGTAGTCCAATGTTTCTGGGTCAGCAGTATAAGTATAGCCATAGGCTTTTGGTGCTTCAGCATTTGATGATTTTGAAGAACCACAAGCTGCGAGAACGCCTGTTGCGAGTAGGGCAACCCCTGCTACCGCAAAAATCCGAATTTTTTTCATGTTTAGTTAACTCCTCTATTAAAATTAATGAGATACTGTTAATTATACCACACTCCCTTTCAAAAGTAAACGAATTTTCAGAATATTTTGTCGCATGCCTTTTGAAAGCAGGAAAACTTACATTTTCAGAAAAGAAACTATTGACGAGATTTAATTTAAAAGGTATAATAATAAAAGTCAAGGCGGTATAGCCAAGTGGTAAGGCACGGCTCTGCAAAAGCTTGATCGTCGGTTCAAATCCGTCTACCGCCTCTATATTATCAAAGACTCCTACAGGAGTCTTTTTCTTTTAACTACTAGAAAAGCTTTATCAGTTCTGCTCTGATAAAGCTTTTGTTTTATTCTGTTTCTTCTTCTGATTCAAGTTCTTGAATTTGAACCTTAAGCTTGGTTACACGTCCATTTTTGACCTTATCATTAGTTAGGGTGATATGCTTATTGCTACTTTCTAACTCATAGCTAAGTTTTTCTGATGTTGGAATAGTTCCCACACCGGTCAAATAGTAACCAGCGATTGTATCTACATCATCACTTTCAAGTTCAACATCAAAGTAAGCATTAAAGTCATTTAAATTCATTGTCCCTTGGACGATATAGGTATCTTCGCCAATTGTATGAACATAAACTTCAGCTCGGTCAGTTTCATCATCAATTTCACCGACAATCTCCTCAAGGAGATCCTCCAGCGTAACTAGACCAGCCATACCTCCATACTCATCCAGAAGGATAGCCATCTGTCTTTGAGTATTTCTAAACTCTTTTAATAAATCATCCACAAAAATAGTTTCAGGTACAAAGAGTGGATCTTGTAAGATTCGCTTCCAGACAATATTGTCAAACCCGCTATCAAAGGCTTCTTTAAGGAGACTCTTAGTATGAATCAATCCAATAACATTGTCCTTATCCCCATCATAAACAGGAATCCGAGAAAAATTCTGTTTTAAGATACTTTGGATAATGGTTTGAGTGTCATCCTGAATATTTACCATGAAAGCATCGGTTCGAGGAACCATGACTTCACGTGCCATGAGCTCGTCTAGCGAGAAAATCCCTTGTAACATTTCAATTTCATCAGCATCCAAGGTTTCTTCACTCTTAGACAACATGTACTCAATCTCATCACGAGTCATTTTTTCATCTGCATCGTCAAATGTCATCGGTGTCAATTGACTCAAGAGATTAGTTGATGCTGAGAGCATCCAAACGAAGGGACTCACAATCTTACCAAGAGCAATAATAAACGGTACTGTTCGGATAGCCAAGGCATCCTTAAGATTTAGAGCAATTCGCTTAGGATAAAGCTCACCAAAAACAATAGAAATATAGGTCAAGAAAGCTAATGATAAGAAGCTAGCTACCGCATAGGCAGTTTCGCTATTTCCCATCCAAGAGGCGATCAACTCTCCAAGTGAATCTGCTAGTTTAGCCCCTGACAAGATCGTAATTAAGGTGATACCAACTTGAATGGTTGATAAAAAGTGATTGGGGTTTTCAAGTACCTTTAGTAAACGGATATAGCGTTTATCTCCCTCTTCAGCTTTTTGCTCAACACGTGAACGACTAAGTGAAACCATGGCCATTTCTGTTGCAGAGAAAAAGGCATTTAAAAAGGTCAAAACAACTAATAAAACAAATTGCAGTAACAAATCCTGACTGCTCGGGTCTTCCATTTTCCTTCTCCTAAAAAGTATAATTGAAACCATTATACCATATTTTCCAATTTTTACACATTAATTTTCAATTTCTATGATAAAGGGGCGCTGAATAGAGAGCCGCAATCCAAGTCTCGACGCCCTAGTTCAAGCCTTGTGAATCTTTAAAAAAGCTCTTTAAAATCAGAAGTGCAAAAAACAAGCAATCGTTTCTACAGTTCATGACTAATAAAAAACGAGGTTGGGATTTTTCCTCAACCTCTTGATCAATTAGCTATTTTTTGTGACTGTGACCTCACCAGTTCGGTAATCTAACTGAATTCCCTTTTGGACATTTGGAATAACGACATTAAACTCCAGCTCCCCATCAGAGGACTTGGCTTCAATCTGCGATGCGGACGGCACCAAGTCTTCCTCAGTCGCATAGAGCAACGTCACACGGTAACGCACTCGTTTATTCTGATCTAGGGCTTTTCGAACCAAGCTCTCATAGTAGTTTTGACCTGTCGAATCTTCTGCACGCGCTTGGTTGGCCCAAGCTGTCTGTACGGCAATGTTTTTAGGATTGCTAGTAGAAGCATCAAAGCCATCTAAACCACCGATTAAGGCATAGCCCAACAAATGCCCTCTATCGACCGCATGGTTGTAACTTCCCTTTAGATTCTTAACCTGATGCCAACCCGCAGGCGTCCAAGATGTTGAACCATTGCCAGTTTCTTCACGGTCCTTGTACTGTCTGGTCGCTTTTGACATGATTGCATTCGCTACTGTGGGAACTGTCTCTCCTCCTACAGTCTTTGTTTTATTATCCGCATAGGGTTTACTTGAAACCTTGGCGTCTAGATTGGTTTTATTGTTATTGACGATAAAGGCTCCTGCGCTATTCCACTCTAGAGTGCCCTTAATTTGTTTTTTAACTGAATCGGTCAGTACACTTTCAGCCAGTTCTTGACTTGGAGTATCAGACGACTGTGATTTTTGTTTTACTCGTGTTTGTGGTGCAGTGTTGGAAGACTGCATTTGTTTAATATAGTAGCTTCCTGCTGACAAGAGCAAAAAGAGCAAGAGGCCAATTAGAGCCTGCCTTGTTTTTTTATTCATATTTTCTCCTTGTACTCTTCAAAAATCTCTTCAAACCACGTCAGCTTCCATCTGCAACCTCAAAACAGTGTTTTGAGCAGCCTGCGGCTAGCTTCCTAGTTTGCTCTTTGATTTTCAGAGTATTACATTCAATTTCTAGAAAAAAGCTGGGACAAAAGTCCTAGTCTCTCAATTGTCTTTGGATTGTCGAGCAAGACGCAGTGGTTGAGTGGGCTCTACTACGCTGATTTCATCAGCTTTTACAGCCCTACTCAACTGTGCGGAGGTGGGACGACGAAATCGAATTCTAACGAATTACCGATTTCTGTCCCACTCTCTATTTTCCTGTAAATTTTGCGATGAGTTCTTGCCATTTTGCTGGTGCTAAAATAGCCCAAGGATCTTGACCTTTTCCTAGAATACCATAGCCAATCATCAAACCAATAGCAAGAGCTAAGAATCCTAGTAGTAATACTACAATTACTAGGATAAAGCGACGTAAGACATATTTGGATCGTTTATTCATCTTCATCAGCTTCCACACTTACCCGTTCAATCTTAGCTCCTAACTGGGCTAATTTTTCATGAAAACGGTAGTAACCTCTATCTAGATGGACAAGCTTTCCTACAACTGTTTCGCCTTCAGCTACCAAGCCTGTCAAAATCAAGGCTGCACTGGCACGTAAGTCTGTCGATAGAACTTCTGCACCTTGGAGTCGTTGTCCGCCGATAATACGGGCTGTATCACGGATGATTTCAGAGTGCAAACCCATACGACGCATTTCCTCTAAATGTTGAAAACGATTCTCAAATACAGTCTCTACCATAGTTGACTCACCTTGAGCAACGGTCATTAGAGCAGTAAACTGCGCTTGCATATCTGTCGGAAATCCTGGATGTGGAAGTGTCTTAACATGAACAGCCTTTAATTTTTCACGTTGAGAACGAATACGAATTCCTTCGTCCTCATCGATGACTTCAACACCCATTTCCTGTAATTTAGCAATCAAGGGGCGATTATGTTCCCAGATAGCATCCAGAACCAAGACATCTCCACCTGTAATGGCAGCTGCTACCATGAAGGTCCCTGCTTCAATACGGTCTTGCACAACATTGTGGGTTGCACCGTGTAGTTGCTCAACACCAGTAATGGTAATAGTTTCTGTTCCTGCCCCCTTGACTTTGGCACCCATTTTATTTAGGAGAACAGCCAAGTCGACAATCTCAGGTTCACGCGCAGCATTTTCAATGACTGTAACGCCGTTAGCAAGAGTTGCCGCCATCATCAAGTTTTGAGTAGCTCCAACACTAGGGAAGTCCATGTAAATGTGAGCTCCGTGCAAGCGTTCTGCCTTAGCTTCAATATAACCTGCTGTTTGGGTGATCTCAGCCCCCATTGCTTCGAGTCCTTTTAGGTGAAGGTCTATCGGACGACTACCGATGGTACAGCCACCTGGCATCGAAACTTTAGCATGTCCCACACGAGCCAAGATCGGCCCCAATACTACAATAGAAGCTCGCATCTTACTGACATACTTATAGGGAGCTTCTTCTGTGATATCTCCAGTCGCATCAACTTCAACAATATGTGCTTCTTGATCAAAGTCTACTTTCGCATTTAATCCACGAACCACCTGATTCATGGTAAAAACATCCGATAAAATAGGAACATTTTTTAAGACTGTTTTTCCTTCACTTGCTAAAATAGTTGCTGCAAGCAGTGGCAAAACTGCATTTTTTGCGCCCTCGATGGTGACACTTCCAACCAAACGATTATCGCCACCTTGAACTACAATTTTTTCCATAGAGTATTTTCCTTCACTTACAATTTTAGAATAGTGTTCTAACTGCTTCTTGCCAAAGTTGGTAGAGATTTAGGAAAAAGGAACTAATCAGATATCCTAAACCGATACTACACAATACTACCAAGAGTCGAACCTTCTTCGCATTATCCTTTGTCACCTTCAAAATTTGATCCCATCTGACCAAATCTTTCAAGAGCTGAAAGACTAGGTAGACAAAAAACATATGACTACTAAGGGTAAAAAACAATTGAATCATTTGCCTATTATACCATCTTCTTTTTTTCTAAGCTAGTTTAGGGATTCGCCTACTGTTTAGGGATTGTTTTTCAAATAGTCAATCGCATCTTGAAGCGTTTTGACTGGAACGATTTTCATGTCTGTTTTAATCATTTGAGCTGCTTCTAGAGCTGTGTCATAATTACTCTTGGCATTTGGATTTGCTTTTTTAGCTTCTTCAGTTACTGGATTGTTAGGAGCAAAGAATACAGTTGCTCCTTTCTTAGCTGCGGCCACAACCTTTTTATCAATTCCACCAATATCACCAACATTCCCATCTCTGTCGATACTTCCTGTACCAGCAATGATGCGTCCATTTCGAAGAGTGGGATCTGCAATTTGCGTATAGATGGATAGACTAAACATCATCCCAGCACTAGGACCACCAATGCCTGCAGTTGAAAACTTGATTGGCACATCACTAGATACTTCTGTGCGGTCAATCAAGCCTATTCCGATACCATTTTTCCCATTTTCTAGAGTAATGATCTTTCCTTCGGCAGTCTTGACTTTTCCATCCTCCTCATAAGTAACCTTAACCTGATCACCTAGAGTTTGAGAATTAACGTAGTCAACCATCTCCTTGGAGCTCTCAAAAGTCTTGCCATTCACAGCGGTTACGGTGTCAGCAATATTAAGAACTCCCTTGAAAGTCGAGTTATCTGTTACAGTCAAAACATAGACACCCAGATATTTGAGCTCAATTTCCTTACCCGCCGTCTTCAGACCTTGATATTTGGCCATATTTTGCGAAGTTTCCATGTAAAACTGGTTGATTCGCATAAATTCTGCATCTGACGAACCACCCGTCATTTCTTTGGCACTATGTATGTCCGTGAAAGGAGTTAGCCAAGCATAAAATAAGTCAACCATTCTGGCGTGCTTAACTCCAACCGTCACAAATTGGTAGGAACCTTCCTCTTGGTCAGGTTGGTTATTAACTTGTAAAACCTTTCGAATATCTTCAGAAGTTCCTGGCACCTCGATATAATAAGGCAGGGGCACCGTAAAAGCTATAAAAGTGATAATGAGCCCAATAATGAGATATAGGGGCCATCTAGTTTTTTTCTTCATTGTTTAACTCCTCTAGGACAGCATTTGGTACATACTCACTGATATCTTGACCAAATTTTAATAGTTCTCTCACAGCTGAAGAGCTGATGTGAACATGCTCCGGCCGACTGTGGAGATAGATTGTCTCCATTTCTCCCGCTAATTTATGGTTGTAAAAATCAAAACTAGCTTCATACTGAAGATCTGTAGCATTGCGTAAACCACGCACTAAGATCTCTGCACCTAATCTTCTAGCAACATCAACGACTAATTCATCGTGAGAAGCTATGACTTTGACATTGTTGAGATGTGCTACTGTTTTTTCAACAGTTTTCTTTCGGCTCTCTATCGATAAAAATCCCGTTTTATGGGGATTATAAAAAATCCCTACATACAATTGATCAAAGAGCTTACTTGCACGCTCAATGAGATCCATATGCCCATTTGTCATTGGATCAAAGGAACCTGTAAATAGCCCAATCTTATCTGACATAAACCGTCACCTTACTAATCCCATATATTTTTTCCTTCCAGATACCCAAACAAGCAATTTCTTCTGGAAGTTCTACTGATTTATCGGTCTCACATATCACCATGACATCCTTTGAAAAAAGATTTCTCTCTGCCATTTTTTCAATATCGGACACGATTTGTTCTTTTGCATAGGGAGGGTCCAAAAAAACAAGATCAAAGACACCATCCACTTGCTCCAATGCGCGACTGGATCCCATTTTCAATAATTGAAATTTAGAGGTTTCCTTGGTCATCCGAATATTTTCTGCCACAATATTCTGTGCTCGGCGATCCTTCTCAACCAGTACTGCACTGGACATTCCTCTTGAGACGGCCTCGATGGATAGACCACCACTACCAGCATAAAGATCTAGCACTCGCCCGCCTTCAAAGTAAGGGCCAATCATATTGAAAATAGCGCCCCTAACCTTGTCTGATGTTGGCCTTGTCGTTTTACCGTCCAGCGTCTTTAAAGGACGCCCACCGTAGATTCCTGATACGATTTTCATAAGGTATATTATACCAAATTCTTATCAAAAAAAGAAAATCGAACCTTACGGCTCGATTGATTAAAGAATATTTTCGTAAGTATCTCTCACTTCTTGCGGCCAAACACTGGTTTGGACTTCACCGATGTGCTTCTTACGAAGCAGGAACATAGCCATACGAGATTGGCCAATTCCTCCACCGATTGTCAATGGGAAAAGTCCATTTAGGAGAGCCTTATGCCATTCTAAAGTTAAACGGTCTTCGTCTCCTGTGATAGCTACTTGGCGACGGAGAGTGTCTTCATCGACACGAATCCCCATTGAAGACAATTCAAAGGCTGCACCCAAATTATCATTCCAAACAAGGATGTCCCCATTCAAGCCATGATAGCCATTTTCAGACTCAGTTGTCCAGTCATCATAGTCTGGTGCACGTCCGTCATGAGGTTTCCCATCTGACAATTCTCCACCGATACCAATTAGGAAGACCGCTCCAAATTCCTTACAAATGGCATTCTCACGTTCTTTTGGAGTCAAATCTGGATAACGTTCAACCAACTCTTCTGTATGGATAAAGGTAATCTGTTTTGGCAAGATAGACTCAATATCGTAGCGTGCTTCGACCGCTAACTCTGTCAAACGGATGGCCTTATAAATCTTTTCTACTGTTTCTTTAAGATAGGCTAGATTGCGTTGTCCGTTTGGAATAACTTTTTCCCAGTCCCACTGATCTACATAGACTGAGTGAGTCGCATCTAGCGAATCTTCGTCTGGACGAAGGGCCTTCATGTGAACAAAGAGGCCTTCACCCTCGCCAAAACCAAAACGGGCCAAGGTATGGCGTTTCCACTTAGCAAGGGAATGCACCACTTCATAGGTTTCATCTGGGATTTGCAAAACCTTAACAGAAACTGGATGTTCAATCCCTGAAAGGTTATCCTGCATCCCATCCCCAACCTTACTCAAGATTGGTCCTTGCACTTCTACAACTTCTAATTTATCTTTCAAATACTGGGTAAAGGTATTTTTTACAAAGGAAATTTCTTCCTGTTGATGGATAAAACTTTTCTTCATACATCTCTCCTTTTGAATAATAAGATGATTATACCCTTTTGCCAGTAAAAATAAAAGTAAAAATTAAAAAAAGAGCTCATTTGAGCTCTAAAAGTATTAATCGTCACTTCCAAAGATACGCAAGAAGCTGAGGAAGAGGTTAATAAAGTCAAGATAGAGGCTAAGCGCCAATGAAATTGCCCAACCTGTAGCGACTTGACCATTTGATTCTTCATAAACATAGCGAATCTTTTGGTTATCCCAAGCAATCAAACCTGCAAAAACAAGAACCATGACAATACTGATAATGTAATCGAATAGACCACTGTTTAAGAATACATTAACAATCATAGCCAAGATGAGACCTACCAAGGCTCCAATCAAAGCACGTCCGATACCACTCAAGTCCTTTTTAATCACAACTCCAATAATAGCCATGACAAAGAAGAGAGCTGCACTGGAAATAAAGGCCGTTAGAACCGTTCCTGGTAGATAGAGCGACACGATGAAACTCAGTGAAAAACCGTTCACTACTGAATAGATGAGAAACATCGGAAGAGCTGCTGGGCTATTTTTATAAGCCATATTACTGGCTGCAATGACAAGAGCAACTTCAACTACTCCTGTTACGATTAGCCATATGCGGGCGTTAAACATCAACTGAACAAGAAGGTCTTGGAAGGTTGTTAACATTAAGGCTGAAACAAGTGCAGATAAGGCGATCCCAATCCCTACAAAAGCATAGACTTTTGCATAAAATTGATTCAAGCCAGAACGTTCTTGAATAATTGTTTGATTCATATCTTTTTCTCCTTATGAAATCTTTTTACTGATTATAACAAAAATAAACTATTTTAACTCAAATAAAACATGAGTATGCCTGCAGCAATGGCAACGTTGAGACTTTCCGCTTGCCCTTTCATGCTGATGTGGACCAATTGATCTGCCTGGTCTGTCATGAATTGACTAATGCCTTGACCTTCATTCCCCATGACCAAGGCAAAATCTTCTAGCTGAACAAGCTCACGATAATCTTTAGATTTTTGGGACAAAGTAGTTGCTAGAATTGGTAAATTGCCCTTTTTAGCCTCTTCAACGAATGTTTCAACAGACATGCGATAAATCGGCAAATGAAAATGACTGCCTTGCATGGATCGGAGAGTCTTCAAGCTATAAATATCTGCTGACTTGCTGGAAACAACGACTCCTGAAAAACCTGCCGCATCCGCCGTTCGGATCATTGTGCCAACATTTCCAGGATCTTGCACATCTTCTAAGAAAAGGTATTTCCCTGAAGTCAAATCCGGCAACTGCTCCTCTTCCTTTTGAACAATAGCAACAATGCCCTGAGGCGTTTGCGAATCTGCTAAATCAAGCAGAATTTCTTCGGTTACAAAAACAGTTTGAGGATAGTCTACCAGTTTATCTCCATACTCTGCAAGGGCAAAAATTTTCTCAATCTTTGCACCAGCTTGAACAGCTTCTTCAAACAAGTGCCAACCCTCAATCAAGTAAGAGGTTTTCCGATATTTTTTTTGATGTAATTTTTTGGCATTTTTCACCACAGAATTGGCTTTAGAGGTTATAATAGTCATAGAAATATTATAACACAATCAAGGAGGTTTGGTATGCAAAAGGTTAAAATGATCGCCCAAGGTCGCGTCCAAGGAGTGGGCTTTCGCTGGGGTGTCTATACCCTAGCTCTAGAACTAGGTGGCATTACGGGTCGTGTCTGGAATAACGATGACGGAACCGTTGAGATTCTGGCCCAGGCAGAGTCTTCTGCCATTATGGCTAAGTTTATCCAAGAGATTCGAAAAGGCCCTACCCCATTCTCTAAAGTAACCTACCTAGATGTGCAAATGAGTAACTTTCCATCTTATTCAGACTTCAAAGTCGCAAATTAGGTCTCTAGAACTATTGTATATTTCCCAAAAAAACAGTAGAATAGAAAGGTATAATTTTTAAAGAAGGAATAAAAACAGTGAAATCAATTAAACGAATCGCTCTCTCGGCTATGGGAGTGGCTATGCTATTAGTCTTAACAGGTTGTGTCCAGGTTGATAAATCAACAGGACTCCCAACTGGTCCCGTTTGGGATTTCTTGGGTGCTCCAATGGGAGAAGCTATCAAATACTTCGCCAATGATCAAGGCCTCGGTTTCGGTGTTGGGATCATCATCGTAACCATTATCGTCCGCTTGATTATCCTCCCACTTGGTATCTACCAATCATGGAAGGCAACGCTTCACTCTGAAAAGATGAATGCTCTCAAGCATGTCCTTGAACCACATCAGACTCGCCTGAAAGAAGCAACAACCCAAGAAGAAAAACTAGAAGCTCAACAAGCTCTCTTTGCTGCTCAAAAAGAGCACGGCATCAGCATGTTTGGCGGCGTGGGATGTTTCCCTATCCTCATTCAAATGCCTTTCTTCTCTGCTATCTACTTTGCTGCCCAACATACTGAAGGAGTCGCCCAAGCAAGCTACCTAGGAATTCCTCTAGGCTCACCAAGTTGGATTCTTATCGCCTGTGCAGGTGTTCTCTACTACGTCCAATCACTCCTTTCACTACATGGAGTTGAAGACGAGACTCAAAGAGAACAACTCAAGAAGATGATTTACATGAGTCCACTCATGATTGTCATGTTCTCTGTCTTCTCACCAGCCAGCGTTACGCTTTACTGGGTTGTCGGTGGTTTCATGATGATCCTTCAACAATTCATCATCAACTACATGGTTCGTCCACATCTTCGTAAAAAAGTACGTGAAGAATTTGCTAAGAACCCACCAAAAGCAAGCAAATCTTCAGGCGCTCGTAAAGATGTAACCCCTGAACCAGCAACAGCTATCACAACTTCTAACAAGAAGAAAAACAAAAAACGCAATGCTGGAAAACAACATTCTAGATAAAGCTACGTATATTATCCAATAATTAAAAAACGAATGAATGATAAATAGTTTTCATGAACTAGATATCATTCATTCGTTTTTATTATCTACTTTCACATCTTAATTTATTTCAATCCTATGATAACAAATTAGTAAGTAAATCACTTTGATTTAATACAATCGAGAATCATTAAAACTTCTGCTCCCTCGTCTCTATTTCTAAGCTCAACTCGGCCTTTGTGCAGTTTTGCAACTCTACATACAAAACTAAGTCCAATACCATAATGTTGCTCTTTAAACGATCTAGCTTTATCCATACGATAAAAGAGCTTCCCAAAATTAGTTAAAACTTCCTCTGGAAATTCAGAGCCATTATTCCATATCCCTATTTTCAATTCCTTCCCCTCTTGCTCTACCCTAATTTTAATTTTAGGATTCTGTTTATCTGCATACTCCAAAGCATTTGTTAAAATATTTTGTATTGCACGAATCAGAAGAGATGGATTTATATAATAGCTTTCAGTTCCTTTCAAATTTTGTTCAAAAGAAAACTTCATCTGATTTTTTATCAAAAAAGAGACTTCTTTCTCTAATTCATTGATAAAATCTGAAGAAGAATACTCCGTCCAACCTGTCTCATCATCATAGTAAGTTTTAGAATAATGAATCAACTGATTAAAATAATCAAGTAAGCGTTGACTAGCATGAACTATATCTGCTAAACATTCTTTAGACTGCTCATCTTTAGTGGACGTGTGCAAAAATTCTGCATTCCCTTTGATGATAGTTAAAGGTGTCTTCAAATCATGAGACACTGCTGAAACCTGAAACATCAAGTCTTCTTTCTGTTGCTTCTCATCATCTAATAGCTGTCGAATACGATCCTGCATCACAATAATTCGATTTCCAGTCTCACGAAATTCCTTAACTGTTAATCTTTCTGTACATTCGCTTTCTAGCCACATACTCTTTTCATAAATCAAATTCATTTCATAACTCAGTTTTGTCAACAATTTACCAATGTGATAACTTATTAGAATAATCAATAAAACACAAATATATATCCATGATGACACATTGAAAAAAATTGATTGAACATCATTATTTTTAAGAGGTTTTCCATCCTCCATTATTTGTATAGATACAGAAGCTAAGGGAATAAGATAAGCTAATAATAAACCAAGACTAAACTGCCAAATAATTCTCCAACAGGTTTCTCGAATTAATTGTCTAAAACTTTTGATTCTACCCATTGATAACCTCCACCGTACAAGGTTTTAATCGGATTTAATTGATAAGGTTTCAGCTTTTGACGGATTTGATAAATATACTCTGAAACCGAACGTAAAAGAGCTTCTGAACTTTGTGGATATAGATAATTATAAATTTCCTCAATTGAGTATATTTTATTTGGGTGACTTGCTAGAAGGCTGACAATATCAAATTCCCTTCTTGTCAAGGCAATCTTATCATTCTTTATAAATAGTTCCTTACTATCAGTATATAGTACAAGCTTCCCGCTTTTTATCTGATGAACAGTTCCTTTAGTCCGTTCTTCACGACGTAGGTGCATTTTAACACGTGCTAAAAGCTCCTGCATACTAAAAGGTTTCATAATATAATCATCGGCGCCTGCATTGATTCCAGCTACCAAATCTTCAGCCATATCCTTAGCAGTTATAAAACAGATAGGAACAGTTATCTGATCGCGAATCATCTGACAGATTTCTAAACCACTAACAGGCATCATAATATCTAACAAAATCAAGTCAAATTCTGTAAAATCACAAAGATCAATCTCTTCTATGTTATTTCGTATGACTACTTCATACTTTTCATACTCTAGTACCTTTTTTATTAGGCGAAGAATAGCAAGATCATCATCTACCACTAAAATTTTATAAGCCATAACTCACGCTCCTAAATTATATTATATCATTAACTGATAAAAAGACAGGATATCCCCTGTCTTTAGCGTACATTTCTTTCTCTAAGTATCAGTGTAGCAACTACAAAAACAATTAATAACCAAACTATTTGTATCCCTAAGCCTTGCCACACTGGATAATAAAGCGACAAGGGATGGGTATAAAAACAATTCATACTAGCTAGTAATGGTAAATTTCTAAAAAAAGAACTGAATTGTAGTAGCATTTGTCCCAACCCCAATAAAAGGGATAAACTTATTCCCAAAATTAAGATAAAAGACTGGGAAATAAATACAAAAATACCACTTAAAAGAGCGAAGGTTAGAATAGAAATACAAGCTGGAAATAGAATTGTTAGAACATGTTTAATATTGCTCAAAAGATTGATATTGTAATATACTTGGGCAAGTAGTATACATACTGATATTACAGCTAACAATAATACAATTTCCACACATAACACAATAGCTAGTTTACATATTATAAATTTCAAACGGTTTGGACAGATAAGAAAACTGGTACGAAGGCTAGAACCTGTAAATTCTTGACCTATAAATAGGACAGCTAGACTAATGAAACCTGCCTGTCCTAGATAGAGACTTTGCAGTAGCTGTTCCAAAACAAAGTCTAGTGTCAACTGGTCTGGCTTACTATTTAAAAAAATAACCATCGCCGGAACACAAAGTAACAGAGCACCTATAATCAACCAGTGCCAAGGATTCATCATAAACTTGAGATACTCACTTTTAAGTTGATCTTTCAACTTACTCACCTCCTCCGATATCTGACTGAAGTAATCGGTAGATTGCCAAAGCCAAGAATGACAAATTCCAACATAGTAAAAGCAAAATATTTTGTAAACTATTCTGTTCTAACATTTGAGGAGATGTAGCAATCAGTCCATAGCTCAATGAAACTGGAAGAAATTTTGCAATTGATATATGGTCGGCTAAGAATGTTCCTAAATTGTAGACTTGAGGAAGCAAAAACAATAGGGGAACAAGGGCTTTTTTAAATGTTAAAGCTAGAATATAGGCTAAAAACCCCAACAATGTCCAAGCTATACTGTCCAAAAACATATAGAACCAAACTGTCCCATTTAGTGAAAAAAGCAATAAACCATCTTGTCCTAAAACATAATGTGTCATGTTAATCGTCAGAAATATTGATAGGAAGGAAATGACAAAAGAAAATACCAGCCAAATTAATGTCTTTGAAACTAGGAGAGTAATTCGACTCGGATTAGAGAGGAGGCTTGTGCGAATAGCAGAGCCTTTATACTCTTCAGCTCCGTAGATTGAGCCTAAGATAATCATAAAAAAAATGCCAACTAGAGTAACATCAAATCCTAAAAATTCAATAGGTGGAATAGCTTCTACTAACTCTGGGGTTGCCTCTGGTGTAGCATGGATACCAACTGAAACAATTTGAGAAGCACCAATATTTGCTAAAAACGTTTGAAATACCAGTATCAAGAATAGTACAATATGAGTAGCTCTCTTATAAAGTAATTTCAAGATTTCAGAATGAAGAGAGTAAATAAGTCCCATGTCACTTCCCTCCCTCTGTTAAACTAAAGAAGACTTCCTCTAGTGAAGAAAGATTTTTCATCACTTCTTGTAAAGTCCCTTTTATAAGAACTTTGCCTTTATTTATGATAACTACATCATCTGTTACTGCTTCCACTTCCGATAATATATGAGATGACAGTAAGACGGTCTTCCCTTCTTGAGCTTGTTTTTTTATAAACTCTCTAAACCACCGAATTCCTCTTGGATCTAACCCATTTGTCGGTTCATCCAATATCAGATACTGAGGATTTCCTAATAGAGCTGTTGCAATCCCCAAACGTTGTCCTTCTCCTAATGATAATTTCCCAATTTTAGATTTTTTCTTATGGCTAATATCCACCATATCCAAGACTTGATCAATTCGCTGACTGGATATCCCATTACTAGCAGCAACAATTTTCAAATGTTGATAAACAGTCCGATCATCAGGAGCACCTACACTGTCAAATGAAGCTCCTACAGTCTTTAGAGGAAATTTTAATTCCTTATAAGTTTGATCTCCAATTTTGGTAAGTCCAGATGTTGCTTTGTCTAATCCTAATAAAATACGTAAGGTTGAACTTTTACCAGCTCCATTTGGACCTAGGAAAGCAGTTACTCTACCTGCTTTTGCTTCAAAAGAAATATCTTTTAAAATTTGAGTTTGACCATATGACTTACATAGATTTTTAATGGCAATACTTTGTTCCATAGATGTCTCCTGTTCAATTTTTTGTTTTATCGTTTTAAACAAGTATATATTAACCAATAATTTTCGGATTTTTTTCAGAATTTTAAATCTTTGTAAAATCTGTACTGTCATATAACTCATAAAAATTTTATTTTATTTTGTTTAATTTAGTCTTATCTATATTTATTTGTGTAAACTTAAAAGCCCGATGTTTCCATCAGGCTTCTTTTTTATCCATGTACACGTTTCATGTAATCTTGATAGCTTTCTGTATCCATTAGTTCCTTAGCATTCTTGACGCGATCTGCTGTTGGAGGTTTAACTCCTTCAAGGGAATATGGAATCCCAAGTTCACGCCACTTGAACTCACCCATGGTGTGGTAAGGCAAGATTTCAAACTTATCAACATTTTTGAGAGTTTTTACAAACTTACCAAGTTCAATCAAATCCTCATCTCTGTCTGTCAATCCAGGTACAAGAACGTGACGAATCCAAACAGGTTTACCGATTTCTGACAAGTACTGAGCACAGGCCAAGATGTTTTTATTGGTTTGACTGGTTACAATCTTGTGTTGTGCTTCGTTGATTTCCTTGATATCAAGGAGAACCAAGTCTGTCACGGCCATTAACTTGTTGAACTTTTCTAGATAGCGTGGTTTGTTACGGAATGGAAGGGCACAAGTATCCAAGGTACAGTGGATACCTTTTTCCTTTGCCTTAGTAAAGAGGGCAATCAAGAAATCAATCTGCAAGAGGGCTTCTCCTCCACTGACTGTAATACCTCCCTTGTCACCCCAGAAACCACGATAACGAAGCGCTTCTTCTAGAACATCATCTACTGTTCGTACACGAGATTTATTTGTTTCCATAGCCCAAGTATCTGGGTTATGGCAATATTGGCAACGCATCTGACAGCCTTGCAAAAAGACAATAAAACGAATTCCAGGGCCATCTACCGCCCCAAAACTCTCTGTCGAATGCACCATTCCTGTCACTTGTCCATAGTCAATTATTTCCTCAGACATATCGTTACCTTCCTTGAAAACGTTTTATAGTTTTTATTATACCATGACTGAAAAGAAAAACCACAGATTTTGCCTATTTTTTAGAAAACAATCTGTTTTTCACTTTCAACTTTCATGATTTTCAAAATATTTATTAATCCTTGTCAAAATCAAAGCCATAGAGAGTCGCAAAATAGTCCTCTGGTCGCTCTGCTCGGCGGATCAAGCGTGCTCCACCATCCTCTGTATATAGAATTTCTGCCGAACGAAGCTTGGCATTGTACTGGTAACCCATAGAGAAGCCATGCGCACCTGTATCATGAATGACTAACAAATCACCAATTTCTGTTTGAGGTAGTTCACGATTAACTGCAAACTTGTCGTTGTTTTCACAAAGAGAACCAACAACATCAACCACTTCAGTCTGACCATCAGGATGCATCATATTGGTGATGTGGTGATAGGCACCATACATAGCTGGTCTCATCAGGTTGACAGCTGAGGCATCTACTCCTAGATATGTACGGTAGGTTTTCTTTTTATGAGTTACTTTTGTGACTAAAATTCCATGAGGTGCCAACATAAAGCGCCCTAGTTCTGTAAAGATCTTAACCTGACCAAGTCCTGCTGGCGTGAGGACTTCTTCATAAACCTGACGAACTCCCTCACCAATCAAAGCGATATCATTAGGCTCTTGATCTGGGCGGTAGTTAACACCGATACCTCCAGAAAGATTGATAAAGTCCAGTGAAATACCTAACTTTTCCTTGATTTCGACTGCCAATTCAAAAAGCTGACGTGCTAATTCTGGATAGTAGAGATGGGTCACTGTATTGGAAGCTAGGAAGGAATGAATCCCAAAGGTTTTAGCTCCCTTTTCTTTCAAGATGGCAAAGGCTTCAAAAAGCTGTTCCTTAGTCATCCCGAACTTAGCTTCACCAGGATTATCCATAATATCCGTACCCAGTTCAAATACTCCACCAGGATTGTAACGGCAAGAGATGATTTCGGGAATACCTGCTGCACGTTCCAAATGCTCGATATCTTCAAAGGCATCTAAATTAATCGTCGCACCTAATTCACGAGCATAGGTATATTCTCTATCTGGGGTATTGTTAGATGAGAACATCATATCAGAACCGGTAAATCCTAGTTTATGACTCATCAAAAGTTCAACATAACTGGAACAATCCACTCCACATCCTTCTTCTTGTAAGATTTTCAAGATGGCTGGAGTTGGCGTTGCCTTAACTGCGAAGTATTCTTTAAAGCCCTTATTCCAAGAAAAGGCTTTGTTTACTGCTCGTGCTTTCTCGCGAATCCCTTTTTCATCGTAGAGGTGAAAAGGGGTTGGAAACTCCCCAACAATCTTTTCTAAGGCTTCACGTTTAATAAATGGTGTTTTCATAGGACTCCTTCATATTCATTATCAAAGAAAGGCTGGGACGAAAGTTCCAACCTTTGTATTTCAAGTCAATTCTTATTTTTCTGTATCGAAGATATTTCCAACTTCAACAGCAATTTGTTGGTTCTTCACATCAATGTTCGTGACTCTCAAGAGTGACTTGTAGTCGAACTGTTGTTCACGGTCTTCCTGTGCATTATCAGCAAAGACGGCTACTCCAGCCAACTCTGAATCAAACTCAGACAAGAGGCTAATCATCCCGTTAATGGTTCCTCCACCCTTCAAGAAGTCATCGACGATCAAGACACGGCTTCCTGCTTTGAGGCTACGTTTTGAAAGGAACATCTTTTCGATACGGTCACTAGAACCTGAAACATAGTTGACACTAACAGTTGAACCTTCAGTGATTTTCAAGTCGCGACGGACAATGACAAATGGTACGTTGAGGACATTTGCTACCGCGTTCGCAAGCGGAACCCCTTTGGTCGCTACCGTCATAACGGCATCAATCTTCTGATCCATAAAGCTCTTAGCAATAATGCGACCGATATTTTTCAAAATAGCTGGAGTGCTCAATAGGTCAGATAAATAAATGTAGCCACCTGGAAGAATACGGTCACTCTCTGAAAGTTTATCACGAAGCTCTTCGATAATCGTTTTAGACTCAAGGGTAGAGATCGATGGTGTAAAAATAACACCACCACCAGCACCTGTCACCGTTTGAATATGACCGATTTCAATTTCTTCGAAAGCACGCTTAATGATGACGATATCTTCAGAAATAGACGATTTGGCAGATTCATACTTTTCCGCAAAAGTGTTGAGACTGGTTAATTTGTATGGATTGTTAATCAAGTAATTGGAAATGACAACCATCCGATCACTTCTTCTTAATTTCATTATATTTTTACCATTCTTTTTTATTTAGTCTTTTTCTCATTATATCACACTAAAGCAAAAAAACGAACTTTATTGCCTAAATAAAGTTCATTTTTTTAGTTTCTAGTCTAATTTCGGCTTGTAGAAGGAACGATTGTCCATAGCAAAGACTTTATTGGTCATTTCTCCCTCATCAACAAGGGCCAAAGCTGTTGTCATCATCATCATGCTGGCATCCAAATTATCAATCATATGAATAATTTCTGCTTCCATCACTCGAGGACGAACTGGACTACCATACTCAAGGAGACCATGATGACTGAGAATGACATGGCGAAGAAGTACAACTTCTTCTCTGGTATCATCAATGCCAAGTTCCATTACCGCTTTGGTAATTTCGCTATCAATCAGAGCGATATGACCGATAAGGTTTCCTCTTACTGTGTACTCTGTCTGGTCAGGACCTGTCAACTCAATAACCTTGGCAAGGTCGTGCAACATAATTCCCGCATAGAGCAAGCTCTTATTGAGCTGAGGATAAATATCTGCAATTGCTTCTGCCAAACGAACCATAGTGGCAGTATGATAAGCAAGACCTGTTTCAAAAGCATGATGGTTGGTCTTAGCAGCTGGATAAGAGTAGAATTCCTTGTCATACTTGGTGTAGAGATTTCGAACAATTCGCTGCCAAATTGGATTTTCAATTTTAAAAATCATCTGCGCCATATACTCACGAATCTCTTTGGCATCTACTGGAGATTTAACCTTGAAGTCCGCTGGGTCATTTGGTTCGCCAGGTTGTGGTAAGCGAAGGGTGATTTGATTAACCTGAGGGGTATTGTTGTACACTTCACGACGACCTTGCATGTGGACTACTTTCCCTGCTGTAAAGGTTTCAACATTGTGGGGTTGAGCATCCCAGAGCTTCCCTTCGATTTCTCCACTATCATCTTGGAAGGTGAAGGCTAGGTAGTTTTTCCCAGCACGTGTCTGTCTCAGGTCAGCTGACTTGATCAGGTAAAAGCCTTCAAAAAGCTCATCTTTCTTCATGTGACTAATCTTCATATTCTTCCTCATCTTCTTGGAATTGGAGCAAATCAAGCGCAGGCTCACCTTCTGATAACTCAATGTGACGAAGCGTTCGCTCGATAGCTGTAGTACGACGGTTTAATAAATCATCAATATTGCCAGAGGCATGTTGGAGATGTTTTTGTGCCTTAACCAGAATCCCACCAAACTTGCCAAATTCGGTTTTGACACTAGCTAGGGTTTTACTAATATGGTCGGCACTTTTTTGAATGTTTAGAGTCTTGAAACCAACCGATAGGGAGTTAAGAAGAGCCGACAAGGTACTTGGACCTGCAACGATAATTTGCTCCTCCCGTCTCAAATCATCAAAGAAAATCGGATTTCGAACAATTTCTGAATAGAGTCCTTCTGTCGGAATAAACAAGACTCCAAAATTGGTTGTCCGAGGTGGCGCCAGATACTTGCTCTTAATATCCTTAGCAAAACGCTTGACGCTTGCTAAGAGAGACTTACGGCAGCGCTCGATTTCCTCCTTGTCACCTGCTTCATAGGCTTCTTCCAGACGGTAATAATCCGCCAGTGGAAACTTAGAGTCGATTGGTAGATAGACATATTCCTGGTCACCTTGTCCAGGCAACTTGATGGCGTATTCCACACGTTCACTAGAGTTTTCAACCGTTGCAAATTCTCGTTCATACTGGGTAGGCGTCATGATGTCTTCAATAATCTGCCCCAGTTGTAATTCACCTAGAATTCCTCGCGTTTTAGTTCCAGAAAGAACTTTATTTAGCGCACCGACATCTCGCGCAACAGTTTGCATTTCACCCAGACCTCGATTGACAGATTCCAGTTGTTTAGAAACCGTCTCGAAGGAGGCCTGCAAGCGTGTCTGCAAGGTCTTTTCTAGCTTTTCCTCGACCGTTTGGCGCATCTGTTCCAAGCGTTGCTCATTTGACTCCTGCAAGGCCTGTAATCGTTGGTCAGTCTTATCTCTGGTTTGGAGAAGGTTTTCGTTCATCTCTTGGCGCACCTGTGTCAGACCCTGGTGCAATTCAATCCGCACCTCCTGCAAACGATCACTGACAGCCACTTCAAGATTTTTTTGATCCAGCTGACTAGCTTGTCGAGCTTGTTCAAATCGATAATCTAGCTGGTCTGATAGGTTATCTGCCTGATCCTCCAAGCTCTTGGTCAGATATTTTTCCTGCTTGTCCTGCCTTTGCCAAATAAGAAAGAGGCCGGCTAGATTAGCAACTAATAAAACAACAAGTAAACTTTCCATCCTACCTCCTGTCCTTACTATGCAGCACAACCACATAGCCATCTGGGCAAGTCACTGACACTTCCCTATCTATATATTCGTTAGAAGCGTAAACTTTCTTAAAGAAAAAATTCTCCTCTGTCAGTTCATACTTGGCACCGAGTATTGTCAAACGACTATCCCTCACAGGCATAAAAGCAAGGTAATCATAGTCTGAACGTGGTTCAAGTTGACTGGTTCCTTCTGGACAGTAACGAATCAAATTTTGTCCATCCTCAATCTCTATTTGACGCATATAGGGCGCCAATTTAAGATTGCTGGGTAGAAAGACATTAGCTAACATATGGTCAATGCGACCACCTAGGGCACCAAAAATAGTAACCTGAGCTTGAGGACTTTTTTCAAAAATCGTTAAAAGCGCTAGTTCCAGATCCGTATCATCTTTTTCTGGCTGGGCTTGGACAAAGTGCTGGGCATTCGCTTGAATCAACTGCCGTTCTTCTACAGTCACAGAATCAAAATCCCCAACTGCAAGAGCAAGAGGAAGTTTTTTCTCTAGTACCCAAAGCGAGCCTCGATCCACACCGACATAGCAATCAAAATCTGTTCGATAGTGACCACGGTCTCCACCAGCAAAAACTGCAACCCTAGTCCAGTTCTTTTCTGAGAGCTTGCACTCGTTCATTGACATCTCCCTTAAAGACATAGGACCCTGCTACAAAGACTGTGGCGCCAGCTTCTTTGGCTTGAGCTATGGTATGATCATCAATCCCACCATCCACTTCAATTTCAAAATTCAATCCTTTTTCCTCACGAAGGGCAGCCAATTCACGTACCTTATCCATGGTTTCTGGCAGAAAGGCTTGCCCACCAAATCCAGGGTTAACTGTCATGACTAATACTTGGTCAACTAAGTGTAGCACATGCTTAATCACCTCAACAGGTGTACCAGGATTAATGACGACTGAAGGTTTGACACCAAGAGAACGAATTTTTTGAAGGGCCCCATGGATATGAGGTGTTGCTTCTGCATGGATGCTGATGATGTCTGCACCTGCACGTGCAAAGTCTTCTAAATGATGTTCGGGATTTGATACCATCAAATGGCAATCAAAGACCATCTTGCTATGAGGACGAAGACTTTCGACTACACCTGCACCAAAGCTGATCTGAGGTACAAAGTGACCATCCATGATATCGATATGGGCGTATTCTGCCCCAGTTGCTTCTAGGCGTTTAATTTCACGTTCAAAGTTGGCATAATCTGCTGCCAGAATTGACGGAGCAATCTTGTATTGAGACATAGGTTTCTCCTTATTTTGGAATTTTTTTGCTGACTTTTTTATAGGTTTCTCTACGATTTTCAATCTCACTGAGGAATTGCAGGTAGTTGTCAAAACGGAAGGTGGCAATGATGCCCTCTTCTACTGCAGGTTTAACCGCGCAAGATGGCTCATGGGTATGAGTACAGGTACGAAACTTACAATCACGACTGACACTAGCAATCTCTGGGAAGGCCTGGTTGAGGTCTTCTGACGTCGATACTTCATAATCTAGCGATGAAAAACCTGGTGTATCTGCGATTTTCCCACCATTGAGATTGTAAAAACTAACAGCTCGAGTAGTATGGCGACCACGACCCAGGCTATCTGAGATTTCTCCTGTTTCGAGATTGAGATCTGGTGCAATTTTATTAAGCAAAGTTGACTTTCCAACACCTGTCTGCCCCATAAAGACTGTAACCTTGCCTGTCAACAAGGGTAAAAGTTCTTCTTTACTCGTCACAAAGTCGTAACCAATAGCATCATAGGTTTTCTCGTAAAAATCCAGCTCTCCCCTATCCTCTAGTAAGTCCATTTTGGAAATATAGACGATAGGATGAATGCCCTTGTGCTCCAAAAGAACCAAGAACCGATCCAATAAGTTGCTATTAAAGTCAGGCTCTTTGACCGACATGATAACCACAGCTTGGTCAATATTGACGATTGGTGGGCGAACCAGACTATTTTTTCGTTCATGAATCTTGAGAATATAGCCTTCGGAATTTTCCTCCGCAGAAAAATCTACCCAGTCTCCAACATAGGGCGTATGACCTTTTTTACGGAAATTCCCACGCGCGCGTGTTTGATAAACCTGACCCTCACTTTCCACATAGTAGAAACCGGCCAAAGCTTTAATAATTTGTCCCTGCATCCTAGAGTCCTTGTCCTTTAAGCGCATCTGCTAGACTGGCAAATTCTTCTAAGCCAAGAGCTTCACCACGTACACTTGGTGACAAACCTGCTTGGTCCAAAGCCTTGGTCAGCTTATCCTTGACTTCCTCAGTCTTGCCAAAGTAACCTGTCAGATTATTCCACAAGGTCTTACGACGATGGGTGAAACTAGCCTTGGAAACCTTAAAGAAGAAGTTCTCATCTTTTACTGCTACAGCCGGTTCTGGGCGACGTACCATTTTCAGGATAGCTGAATCCACATTTGGTGCTGGCACAAAGACCGTACGAGGCACAATAAAGGCAACCTTAGCTGTCATGTAATACTGAACGGCAATCGACAAGCTACCGTAAGCCTTGGTATTTGGTTGAGCAGAGATACGATCCGCCACTTCTCTTTGCATCATGACCACAAACTCACTAAAAGGAATGCCACTTTCAATCAAGTGCATGAGAATAGGTGTCGTGATATAGTAAGGCAAGTTGGCTACTACCTTGATTGGCAAATCAGGATTTTTGAAATTCTGGATATGTTGCGCCAAGTCAACTTTGAGAATGTCCTCGTTGACTACGGTCACATTGTCAAAATCACGTAAGGTATCAGCTAGGATTGGTACCAAGCGATGGTCAATCTCAAAGGCCATAACTTCAGCTGCACGCTCAGCCAAAAATTCCGTCAAAGCACCAATACCCGGCCCGATCTCAATGACATTGACCTGGTCATCAATCTCAGCCGTATCCACAATTTTTTGAAGGATATTAGTATCGGTCAAGAAATTTTGCCCGAAGGATTTTTTAAAGGTAAAACCGTGACGTTCCAGCACTGCCTTGGTCACGCTATAATCTGCAATTCTCATTTATTCTCTTTTCTATTTATTAGCTAAAAATAATATATAAAACCCACATAATTCCTAGTGCCAACAAAATCCAAAACACTAAAAGAACACGAGACTTGTTCCCTTTTGAATCAGATCCAGTCATATCATGCACTTTCTTATCTTCTTGGGGGTTCGTTTTCTTCAGTTCATCCTGATAGGCAACCGAATCTAGAATATTGTCTTCTGGCAATAATTCTGAAGCATAATAATCAGGAAAGCCCATAGCAAGACCAATTAAGTTCTCTTCTGTCAAAGAAAAATCTAAATCTTTGGGTTGATTTTCCCGAATAGCCCGTATATTTTTTAACAGTTTAGCAGAAACAACAGACACTTGGTCCATAAAAACAACATCTAAAAGATCAAATCCGAGCACATCACCATCTTTTATGTTTGCAAGAATATAACGGACAAAGTCATCATATAGTTGCACGGATTGCGGGGCATTCTCTTCTAAAAAAGATCGGTTTTTGAGGGCATTCTGCTGGAATTTTTCAATAGAAAGCAAGATATCTACATTCTGCTCTTGGTAAAATCTTTCTGCTTGCTCTTCATCTTCTTCCAGTTTTTCTGCTGTTTCCCAGAGAGCAATAGGAGATTTTAAATCTTCTTCATCCCAAAACAATTGCCAAAAATAGGGTATTGTGTAAATTCCCTCTGTTAGAATACGAGCTTCATCTTCGTTTTTTAAGTAAATATAACTTCTATTTGCCATATCATTTCCTTTCACAATCTTTGAAAAAGGTTGGTGGTTCAAGTAGGATGTAGATAAAACTATATAGTTTCCCAATGTTAAGAAACTCTCTAATCTTTAGCTCTGCCTTCTAGTTCCTTACTGAGCTCTTGCATCTCTTTAAAAGCTGTTAGACTAACATAGGCACCTGCTTCATAGTATTCCGTTGGATTAATGGCATAGTCAAAAACTTCAATCATGCCTCCTGCTTCTTCAATCATGCCATTCCACTTTTCATCAAAGACCATTCGCAGGCGTTTCCAATCAGTAAATACCGGCACAGAGTTTCGCCCATCTTTTCCTTCTTTAACCGGAATGTTGAAACTAGAATCTTTTTCTAAAACGAAGGAATTTCCTTCCTGACTATCGCCCTTAAATTCCGAAGCCGCATCTAAAGGAATTAGAAATTTTGCTTTCGGCATAGCTTCTGAAAAGAACTTATAATAGAGCTTATAAATTACTTCTTCATCTTCTGTCGTCGGACTATCCAGTTGCCCCATCAACAGCATCCATCTTACCAAGTCAGGATTCATTACAGGAACTTGTATTTCTGGCAAATTAGAATAATCTGGTTTTTGAACCAAGGCCGAGGCACTGATGCTGACTTCCTTGGAATTAAAGATTGTTCCCAAGGCACCATTTAAGTAAAAGGCTGTTCCAAGGAAATTCTCAATCCCTTTTTTATCTTCCGTATTTTCAATCAGTTTTACGACAGAGTTTGGTCGACTATCAATGGTTTCCTTGAATTGGCGATACCAAGATGGCGTCAAAAGCATGATCATGGGATCCGTACAGAGATACCCCTCTTCTCCCCTGTCATAGGTCGTTGAGAAAAGATAGGGTTCGCCTGTTTTTTCTGAGAAAACTGCATAAACTGAATCTGCTGCTAACAACTTATCCTTGACAATTTCTGCTAGACGCTCCAACTTGCGGGTGTTAGCTTGATAGCTTTCTTCACTTTCAGTTTCCTGATTTTGACGGCATTTCCATAAAAAGAGGCGTAAAATCTCTACGCTATCATCAAGACTAGCTGCTAAATAGTCTTCATTAGTCAATTGACCTTCTTGAATGGCTACAAAAGCACGATAAAGAGCATCTGAATAGCTAGATAATTTTTGCTCTTCATCAACACCCGAACTAAAGAGCACACTTCCTTTTTTCAGTTTATCCAAAGAAGGAATCCTATCAACCACTAGATGGGCAAGAACTTCATCAGTTAGACTATCTGCATCCTTATTCTGACTGCTGAGTTTTTTAACCTCTACACTACCAAGACTTTCCATTCCTTGGTCGGGATTGCAAAACTGCAACTGATCTCCAACCTTGAGACTACCTTCTAGACTCCCAACAATCAATAATTGATTCGTTTCCTTCAGCGGGAACAAATCTAGAACACCAATACATGCATTGTTTTTAGATTCTTCTGTTTCTTTCTGTGCTTCAGTGATTTCAGTTTCTTCTGCAGTTTCCGTCTTTTTTAAAAAATCAAAGATTCCCATAACTTTTCCTCATTAACTCCACACAAGGCTAATCCCGTGGAGCACTTTTCTAATGCTTGCTATCAAGCCTGATTAAACCGTATATGATTACTTCCATTGTATCATATTCCCCCTACATTTTGGGACGGTTTCTCAATTCTCATACGATTTCATGGCATCTTCAACTTCAGCTAAACTGATGCCAAATAATTCTAAACGCTTGAGAAGTTGTTTCCCATTGGAATAACCAATACGAAGGCTTTCTCCTAGATATTCTCTGCGTTTTCGGCTATCTGCGCCTGCTAGAAACCCAAGACGAATCAAGTCACTACGGCTAATGTCAAAGTCGCTTTCTGCTTCAAATTGCTCTGTGACTTGTTCCAGCGCTGTTTTCAAGTCTTCATAACTGGCATGTTCGATTCCTAGGGAACGTCCTTTGGTCTTGGATTTTGGCACTGCTTCATATCGCTTGAGAAAGGCGTGTTGAACTGTTGGAACAGCCGTCATAATCAAACGACGAATGCGTTCCCCATTAAAGTCAGGATCTGTAAAGACAATCACCCCATGACGTTGGTGTAGACGTTGGATACGTTCAAGATCTTGCTCATTGATAGCAGAGCCACGAGTCTCATAGGTCTCCACATCAAAATAACGTTTGAGATTGGCCGTATCATCACGCCCTTCGACTACAATGACTTGGGAAATTTTCTTTTTCATAATTTACGTTCCAATCCAAAGATTCGTTCCGCATTTGCACTTGTCACAGCAGCTATTTCTTCTGTCGTCAGACCACGTAAGTCTGCAATAAAGTCCACTACATAGCGCGTGTAAGCTGTCTTGTTTTCGCGACCACGCTTGGGTACAGGGGCTAAATAAGGGGCATCTGTTTCTACTAAAATTTTATCCAAAGGTAACTCTTTAGCAGCGTCCTGAATGTCTGTCGCTTTTTTAAAGGTCACCACTCCAGAAAATGAAATAGTCATGCCAAGCTCCACAAACTTTTCAGCCCATTCCAGGGAACCAGAGAAGGAATGCATGATGCCACCACGGGGACCGACTCCCTCACTTTTGATAATCTCATAGGTATCTTCAAGCGCATCACGGGTGTGAACCACAAAAGGTAAATCTAATTCCTTAGATAGCTGAATCTGACGACGGAAAACTTGCTCCTGCACTTCTTTAGGGGCTGTCATCCAGTGATAGTCCAAACCAATCTCACCCAAGGCAACAACTTTAGGATGTTTGAGCTTGTCCAACAGGTATTTCTCAACGTCTTCTGTATAAGTCCCTGCTTCTGTCGGATGCCAACCAATCGTCGCATAAAGTTGGTCATATTCTTCCACCAATTCCAAGGCTCGTTCAATGGTCGGTTTATCAAATCCAACAATATTCATCCGAGTCACACCCATTTCAGCTGCTAAGGCTATTTCTTCTGCTTCTCTTCCTGAAAATTCTTCCACATTCAAGTGGGTATGTGTATCAAAAATCATGTATATTCCCTCGTTTTTTCTACCTTCTATTATACCAAAAAACTGCTCTTATCCTTATAGGAAAAAATATTTTAAAATCACTCACTTTTTCTTGACGACTTATTTTCATAGCAGTATAATAACTCTTGTTGAAATTTTCAGAAAAGGAAAGAAAATGTTTACGAAATTAAAATATACCTTTATTGGTCGTCCCCTTAAGTCCTTAACTGAAGGCGAGGGAGGGCTACTTGGAAAAACACAGGCACTTGCAATGCTCTCAAGCGATGCCCTTTCATCTATCGCCTATGGACCTGAGCAGGTCGTCCTTGTCTTGGCTAGTCTTTCTCCCCTCGCTATTTGGTGGAGTCTCCCTATCGGCATTTTTGTCCTCTTGCTACTTGCTAGTCTAACCATTTCTTACCGACAAATCATCCATGCCTACCCTCAAGGTGGAGGTGCCTATATGGTTACTCGAGAAAACCTCTCCCCTGAGTTAGGTTTGATTACTGGGGGAAGTCTACTTGTTGACTACATGCTGACAGTAGCCGTATCGGTGGCTGCAGGAGCTGATGCGATCACAGCTGCACTTCCTGTCCTCCATCCTTATAACCTCCACATCTCCATTTTTCTAGTATG
Organism: Streptococcus sp. HMSC061D10; assembly: GCF_001808865.1. Classification (NCBI taxonomy): domain Bacteria; kingdom Bacillati; phylum Bacillota; class Bacilli; order Lactobacillales; family Streptococcaceae; genus Streptococcus; species Streptococcus sp. HMSC061D10. The sequence continues at coordinate 61,905 of NZ_KV795018.1, forward strand.
TTTGCTCATGCTTTTGAATCTGCGAGGCTTGAGGGAATCTGCTAGTTCTCTGATGATCCCTGTCTATCTCTTTATCTTTAGCACGGTCTTCCTCTTATTGTTTGGTATCTTCCAACTATTGACTGGTTCTCTCAGCTATCATGCAACTTCTGCAATTGGTCAAACTGTCCCGAGTCTCTCAATCGTCCTGATTTTAAGAGCCTTTACCAGCGGTTCAGCTTCACTAACTGGAGTTGAAGCTATCTCAAATGCTGTTCCATTTTTCAAGACCCCAAAAGAAAAGAATGCAGCTCAAACACTGACCATCATGTCTCTTATTCTTGGATTTCTCTTTGCAGGAATTACCTTCCTAAACTACTGGATGGGGATTACTCCTCAACACGGAGAAACAATCCTTTCACAGATGGCTAAAGGAATTTTAGGGGATTCAGCTCTCGGTCAAGTTGTTTATTATCTCTTCCAATTTTCAACAGCCCTCATCCTTGCCGTAGCTGCAAATACTGGTTTTTCTGCCTTTCCGATGTTGGCTTACAATATGGCTAAGAACAAATACATGCCCCATCTCTTTATGGAAAAAGGAGACCGCCTTGGTTATTCAAACGGTATTTTGACCTTAGCCTTTGGCGCCATGATCCTTCTGCTCATTTTTAACGGAAATACAGAACGCTTGATCCCTCTCTATACAATCGGAGTTTTCGTCCCCTTTGCTCTTTCTCAAACAGGGATGATTCGCCACTGGAAAAAAGAAAAAGGTTCTCAATTCTTGAAGTCAGCTTTTGCAAATATCCTCGGAGCCACCATTTGTTACGCTATCGTTCTTATCTTACTCTTCTTCAGACTTGGAGATATCTGGCCATTCTTCCCTATTATCCTGGTCCTAACCTTCCTCTTCTTGTCCATCCACAGTCATTACCAAAAAGTGGCCAAACAGCTTCGACTTTATGAAGGAATTCAAAAGAAAACCTACGATGGCAATGTCGTCCTTGTCTTAGTAGGAAATGTTACTCGAGTCAGCGTTGGAGCGATTAACTATGCTCAAAGTATTGGAGATGAGGTTTTGGCCATGCACATTTCCACCAAAGAAACAGAGGAAAAAGACCAAGAAATCCTCCAAGAATTTGCCGACTACTTCCCAAATATCACTCTAAAAAACATTACTACTAGCTATCGCGATATCATCACACCTACCGTTCGCTATGTTCGAAAAATCTCTCAAGAAGCCAAGAAAAAGAACTACACAGTTACAGTTCTAGTACCCCAATTTATCCCTAACAAACCTTGGCAAAATATCCTCCACAATCAAATGAGCCTCAAATTGAAATATGCTCTCAGATGGCACGAAGATGTCGTCGTTGCTAGCTACTCTTATCATTTGAAAGAATAAAGAAAAGCTCAAAATCAGAAATTCACCTTCTGATTTTGAGCTTTTTTCTATATACTGTCTTTCCAATACATCTGCTGAAGTTTTTATTCTAAAAAAGGTATTTTAGAAAATTCACTTTTTTAGGCAACAGAAAAGCCAGTAGACTCGAGTTCCTACTGACTTCTTTGTTGAATTCGTTTGGATTATGCAGCCAAAACTTTGCGTCCTTTACGACGACGAGCTGCCAATACGCGACGACCGTTTTTAGTTGACATACGGTTACGGAATCCGTGTTTGCGCGCACGACGTAGTTTACTTGGTTGATAAGTACGTTTCACGATGAATACCTCCTCATAGATTTTGTATTCGTTTAGCCGGCTATAAAGTGATCAGTTACTAAACATACTTTACTATTCTATCTGATTCTTTCGCATTTGTCAATAGCTCTGGCAAATGTTTCCAGCTTTTTTGCTATGAAAGCCTTATCTACGATACTGCTTCAAGAAACGAGTCATCTTTTCTTGAATTTGGGCTAACTCATCTACACGTGGCAGATAAACGATACGGAAGTGATCTGGTTCTTTCCAGTTAAATCCTCGTCCATGAACCAAAAGTACTTTTTCTTGCTTCAAGAAATCAAGGACAAATTGTTCATCATCATCGATACGATACATATTGCGGTCAATTTTAGGGAAGATATAAAGACCCGCTTTTGGCTTAACAGCTGACAAACCTGGGATATCTTGAATGGCATTATAAATGAAGTTTCTTTGCTCGTAGATACGACCACCTGGCAAGAGCAATTCGTCCACTGACTGGTGACCACCTAGTGAAGTTTGAACAACTTGTTGCGCTAGGACGTTAGAGCAGAGACGCATATTTGAGAGCATATTAAGCCCTTCGATATAGCCTTTGACATGCTTCTTAGGTCCAGACAAAACCATCCAACCCACACGGAATCCTGCGATACGGTGAGATTTAGACAGACCATTCATGCTGACACAGAAAAGATCTGGTGCTAGACTAGCTACCGGTGTATGAACATTGCCATCCATAACCATACGGTCGTAGATTTCATCCGCAAAGATAATCAAGTCATTTTGACGAGCAATCTCAATGATATCTAGTAAGAGTTCTTTAGGATAGAGGGCTCCCGTTGGATTATTTGGATTGATTAAAACGATAGCCTTAGTATTTGAACTAATCTTAGACTTAATGTCATCTAGGTCTGGATACCATTCAGCTTCTTCATCACAGACGTAGTGAACGGCATTTCCTCCAGCCAAGCTAACTGCAGCTGTCCAAAGTGGGTAGTCAGGCATTGGAACCAAGACTTCATCGCCATTGTCCAAGAGACCTTGCATGGACATAACAATTAGCTCACTAACACCATTTCCAAGATAGATATCATCAATACCTACATTTGGGAATTTTTTGAGCTGACAGTACTGCATAATCGCTTTGCGGGCTGAAAAGATACCTTTTGAATCTGAATAACCTTCACTATCACGCGCATTCATAATCAAATCATGGATAACCTCATCTGGTGCGGTAAAACCAAACTCAGCTGGGTTCCCTGTATTCAAACGGAGGATTTTTTCTCCATTTGCTCGCATACGCATGGCTTCCTCAAGAACTGGTCCACGAATATCATAAGCCACATGCTCTAATTTGATTGATTTGTTAAATTCTTTCATTTGATTTCCTCAATTCATCAGGATAGTTAATATTATACCACTTGATAGAAAAATCGTAAATCGCCCACTACTATTCCACAAAAAAACCTTGCTTAACGCAAGGTAAACAGAGCAAGGTCGATTTCTTTCTATTTTTGGGAGAAGAAAGAGAAAAATATGCACCTCTAGTAAGATATACATCTAAATCTAAAGTCTCGCATATAAACTTCGAATCGAAAACGAAGGCATCGTTATGGATGATAGTTGCATGAACTCATGAATTTCTTCCTGTGTCCAGCAAAACGCAAAGAAAAAATAAGTCGACTCAACAAACAACATAGACGATGTCTGGGCTAATTCGAGTCTGTTTGTAAAGAATTTTACCATATCACTGACTTCTTTCCCTTGCCCTGTCACTTAGTATTATACACTAAAACTTTTGCATTTTCAAATAAGTACATATAAAAAGAACTCTTTTTAAAGCGTCACTTAAAAATTTATACTCAATGAAAATCAAAGAGCAAACTAGGAAAAGCCGCAGGCTGCTCAAAGCACGGCTTTGAGGTTGCAGATAAAGCTGACGTGGTTTGAAGAGATTTTCGAAGAGTATTAATTGAATATGATTCTGCTTTGGCAAGAAAAAAGAGAGAACCAGGTGATTCTCTCAGATTTTACTTCTACAAATATCTAGAACGAAATTTAATTTCGCCAGATTATTTCGCAATTTCAGCCAACATTTTTTCAATGTGTTGAATTGATTTTTCACGTCCAAGCAAGTAGATGGTATCTGGCAATTCAGGACCATGCATTTCACCTGAAACGGCGATACGGATTGGCATGAAGAGATTCTTCCCTTTGATACCTGTTTCTTTTTGGACTGCTTTGATTTGTGGGAAGATATTTTCTACCACAAACTCATCTTCTGACATAGCTTCAAGTTTGGCTTTGAAGGCTTCAAGTACAGTTGGCACCGTTTCATCAGCCATGACTTCTTTCTCAGCTTCTGTCAATTCTGGGAAGTCTGAGAAGAAGAGGTCTGTCAATGGAACGATTTCATCCACTGACTTCATTTGTGGTTTGTAGAGTTCCACCAATTTTTCAGCCTTATCTGTCAAGCGTCCTGCTGCTTCGAGGAATGGTTTGGCCATTTCAAAGATGGTCGCAAGATCCGTATTCTTGATATACTCATTGCTCATCCAGTCCATTTTCTTTTGGTCGAAAGCTGCTGGAGACTTGCTAAGGCGGTTTTCATCAAAAAGTTTGATCAGTTCTTCGCGAGAGAAGATTTCGTCTTCCCCACCAGGGTTCCAACCAAGAAGAGCGATAAAGTTAAAGACTGCTTCTGGCAGGTAGCCCTTCTTACGGTAGTCTTCGATGAACTGAAGAGTATTGGTATCACGTTTAGACAACTTCTTACCAGTCTCAGAGTTGATAATCAAGGTCATGTGACCGAACTCTGGAGCTTCCCAACCAAGAGCCTCATAAACCATAAGTTGTTTTGGTGTATTAGCAATGTGGTCATCTCCACGGATAACGTGAGAAATTTGCATATCGTGGTCATCGATCACAACGGCAAAGTTGTAAGTTGGGTAGCCATCTTTCTTTTGGATAACCCAGTCCCCACCGATATTGCCACCTTCAAATTCGATATCACCTTTGACCATATCATGCCATTTGTAGATACCAGACTCATTAACTGCCAAACGAACCGTTGGGATGATTCCTGCTGCTTCACGTTCTGCAACATAAGCTGCTTTTTCTTCCTCGCTCATACCAAGGTATTCGTTAATGTAACGAGGTGTTTCACCAGCTGCTTCTTGGCGTTCACGTTCTGCTCCCAACTCTTCTTCTGTCACATAAGACTTGTAGGCTTTTCCTTCAGCTAAGAGTTGGTCGATATATTTTTGATAGAGTTCCAAACGCTCAGACTGGCGGTAGTTTTCATGAGTTTCTGGACTTTCATCCCAGTCCATGCCTAACCAACGAAGGTTTTCAAGCTGTGAACGTTCTCCGTCTTCGACATGACGTTTGCGGTCAGTATCTTCGATACGGATAATAAAAGTTCCACCATGGTGGCGTGCATACAAATAGTTAAACAATGCTGTACGGGCATTACCGATGTGTAATAGTCCTGTTGGACTTGGTGCATAACGCACACGAATATCTTTTGACATATCTTCTCCTATAAAGTCTCTAGGCGTCTGCCTTTTTGCTCTCTATATTATATCACAAGTCTTGCCAGAGTCCAATTTCTCTTTTCGAGAAAAAGTAAAAAGAGTGGAAAATGTACTGCACCCCAAAAGTTAGACAG
>NZ_KV795019.1:0-29014 GCF_001808865.1 Streptococcus sp. HMSC061D10
TCGGCATCTGAGTCAGCAAGTACAAGTGCAAGCACATCTGTTGTTACAAGTAAGGGAATGCCAGAAAGCTTGTCACTTGATAGCTTAGATATTGATAGTATTATTACATCTGATTCAATTAGTACATCAGTATCACAATCACTATCATTATCAGCAAGTATTAGTCAATCAATGCCTCGTTCAACATCAGCAAGCACAAGCACCTCAACATCAATGCCTCATTCGGCATCAACAAGTGTAAGTGCTTCAACATCAGCGACTCATTCTACTTCAACTAGTCAAGATCCTCAAACCGATACTACTAAGGCCCGTAAGCAATTACCAAATACAGGTGAAACAGCTTCAGCTACAAATGCTCTCCTTGGAGTTGTAGCAGGTCTAACTGGATTAGGATTAGTGGCTAAACGTCGTAAGCGTGATGATGAAGAATAAATCTTCTAACGATTCTATTAGTTGATTATTCCGATCAAAAAACCTGAAAGATATAACTTTCAGGTTTTTTAGTTTTATAATATTTTTGCTTGGTAAATATCTATAAACATTGCGGGAACTTTTTATAATTTTTGAAAAATAAAAAACTAGCCACGGAATTAGTAGTAGCTACTAGATTCTATGACTAGTTGTAGAGTTTAAGGTTTTGACTTTATAATTTTAGTTTGTTTAGACAGAGATAGGAGTGTTTGGTCACTTAATTTAGAATCAGTAATAATAGTGTCAATATCTGAAATATTGTAAAATGTGAAGAAATCAAATTTATCAAATTTGCTATGGTCAGCTAGGAGATATTTTTTATTGGCGTTTTCCAGTGCTAATTTCTGGGCTTCACCTTCGTCTTCACTAAAGGTAGCGATAGCATGATCCTTGATACCATTACAACTAACGAAGGCTTTTGAAAATTGCAAACTAGCGATATCTTGAAGGGTTAGAGTACCTACAAAGGCTCCAGTAATTGAACGATAATTACCACCGATTAAAATTAGGTCAGTTAGCTTACGCTCATTTAGAATGAGAAATACAGGCAAACTATTGGTAACAACACGAATGTTATCGATAGCAAGCTCACGCGCAAAGAATTCTAATGTGGTACCTGGACCAATGAAAATAGTTTCTCTTTCTTCAACCATGTGACCGGCAAAGCGAGCAATTTCTTGCTTTTCTGATGTCTGTAACCCTTGTTTTTCAACGTTAGAACGCTCATTGTTTAACAAAGAACCTGTTCGAAGTTTTTCAGCTCCACCATGAACTCGAACCAGCAAATCCTTATCCGCTAACTCTTGTAAATATCGTCTAGCTGTCATATCGGAAATATCAAGGCGATTCATAATCTCTTTAACAGTGATAGTCCCTTTTGTATTAACAATTTCTAAAATAGTATCTAGTTTTTCTTGCTTCAGCATTGAACCACCCCCAAATCTAATATTATTTTATCATATTTTAAACAGCTAAGCAACTTAAAGAAAACAAAAATAAACAAAAAAAAACATCTAGTTTTTAAATAAACTTAGATGTTTTTTTAGGTTAGGTATTAATTTAGTCCATAGTTATAGTCATCATCCTGCATAGCTTCAACTTCACCAAGTAGATAACCATTACCAACTTGAGAGAAGAAGTCGTGGTTTGATGTACCAGTTGAAATCCCGTTCATAACGATTGGGTTGACATCGTCCGCTGAGTCAGGGAAGAGAGGATCTTGCCCCAAATTCATAAGAGCCTTATTTGCATTGTAGCGAAGGAAGGTTTTAACCTCTTCGGTCCATCCGACTTCGTCATAGAGGCTCTCTGTGTAGCCTTCTTCGTTTTCATAAAGAGTATAGAGAAGGTCGTACATCCATTCTTTGAGTTTTTCTTGCTCATCTTCTGGCAATTCATTGAAACCAAGCTGGAACTTGTAGCCGATGTAGGTTCCGTGAACTGACTCATCACGAATAATCAATTTGATGATTTCCGCAACGTTGGCTAGTTTGTTGTTACCAAGATAGTAGAGGGGAGTAAAGAAACCTGAATAGAAGAGGAAGGTTTCAAGGAAGACGCTGGCAACTTTCTTTTCAAGTGGGCTACCGTTTAGGTAGATTTCGTTGATAATTTCAGCTTTTTTCTGAAGATATGGATTGGTGTTGGTCCATTCGAAAATCTCTTCTATTTCTGACTTAGTATTCAAGGTAGAGAAGATTGATGAGTAAGATTTAGCGTGAACAGATTCCATAAATTGGATGTTATTGAAAACAGCTTCCTCATGTGGTGTACGGATGTCCGCGCGAAGGGCTTGAACCCCGGTTTCAGATTGCATGGTATCAAGAAGGGTCAAACCTCCAAAAACTTTACCAACAAGGTCTTTTTCCTTGTTAGAAAGCTTTCTCCAGTCATCTAGGTCATTTGACAAGGGAATACGCGTATCGAGCCAGAACTGCTCCGTCAGTTTTTCCCAGGTTGATTTGTCAATGACATCTTCGATGGCATTCCAGTTAATGGCTTTGTAGTAAGTTTTCATTTGAAATCTCTTTCTGTGTGTAGTAATGCGATAACATAATCACTCTTATTCTATCATAATTCTATGCTATAATCGAACAAAAAGTCGGAAGCCCGACTTTTAAATTCTTACATGATTTTATCAGCAAAATACGTTTAATGGATTAAGTAAATGTAATTTCTTTGAGAGTTGAATTAAATCACACAGCTCTCGCATTGGTTAGCACCGACTTCTCCACCATCATCTGTAAAGGTACGAACGTAGTAGATAGACTTGATACCTTTGTTGAAGGCATAGTTACGAAGGATAGACAAGTCACGTGTCGTTTGTTTGTTTTCTTTCTTCCATTCGTAAAGGCCTGTTGGAATATCACTACGCATGAAGAGTGTGAGTGAAAGTCCTTGGTCCACGTGCTCAGTCGCAGCAGCATAAACATCAATGACCTTACGCATATCCATGTCATAAGCAGAAGTGTAGTAAGGAATTGTTTCTGTTGACAAACCAGCAGCAGGATAGTAGATCTTACCGATTTTCTTCTCTTGGCGTTCTTCGATACGTTGCGTAATTGGGTGGATAGAAGCAGAAACATCGTTGATGTAACTGATAGAACCATTTGGCGCTACAGCAAGGCGATTTTGGTGGTAAAGTCCATCTGCTTTAACTTTATCACGAAGTTCAGCCCAGTCGGCAGCAGTAGGGATAAAGATATCTTTGAAGAGTTCTTTAACACGGTCTGATTTTGGAAGGAATTCGCCAGTCAAATACTTATCAAAGTAGCTACCGTTGGCATAATCTGATTTTTCAAAGTTGTGGAAGGTGATACCTCGTTCACGCGCGAGGTTATTAGATTCTACCAAGGTCCAGTAGTTCATAAGCATAAAGTAGATACTAGTAAACTCAACAGACTCAGGGGATCCATACTCAATCAGTTGTTGGGCAAGGTAACTGTGAAGTCCCATGGCACCAAGACCAAAAGTATGAGCTTGGCTATTTCCATGATCAATCGTAGGTACAGCTACGATGTGTGAACTATCTGTAACGAAAGTAAGGGCACGGACCATGGCGCGGATAGAACGACCAAAGTCAGGTGAAGTCATCATGTTTACTACGTTTGTTGAACCGAGATTACATGAAACATCAGTACCCATTTTTAGGAATTCTTGCGCATCGTTGATAAGACTTGGTTCTTGCACTTGGAGAATCTCAGAACACAAGTTACTCATGATAATCTTACCATCAACTGGATTTGCACGGTTAGCAGTATCAATGTTGACGACATAAGGATAACCAGATTCTTGTTGCAATTTAGAAATTTCAGTTTCCAAATCACGCGCCTTGATTTTTGTCTTACGGATATTTGGATTTGCGACTAGCTCATCGTATTTTTCAGTGATGTCGATGTAGTTGAACGGCACACCGTATTCAAGCTCAACAGAGTATGGGCTGAAAAGGTACATTTCTTCATTTTTGCGAGCCAATTCGTAGAATTTATCTGGTACCACAACACCAAGTGAGAGAGTCTTGACACGAACTTTTTCATCGGCATTTTCCTTCTTAGTTGAAAGGAAGGCGATAATGTCTGGGTGGAAGACATTGAGGTAAACAACCCCAGCACCTTGACGTTGACCCAATTGGTTTGAGTAAGAGAAGCTGTCTTCGAAAAGCTTCATAACTGGTACGACACCAGAAGCAGCACCCTCATACCCTTTGATAGGTGCTCCAGCTTCACGAAGGTTGCTGAGGGAAATTCCCACGCCACCACCGATACGTGAAAGTTGAAGAGCTGAGTTGATAGAACGTCCGATAGAGTTCATATCATCGGTTACCTGGATCAAGAAGCAAGATACCAACTCACCACGACGCGCACGGCCTGCATTCAAGAAAGAAGGAGTAGCAGGTTGATAACGTTGGTGGATGATTTCGTTGGCAATATCGATAGCAATCGCTTCATCACCATCTGCGAAATAAAGGGCGTTAAAGAAGACGCGGTCTTCCATGCTTTCAAGATAGTACTCCCCATCATTAGTTTTCAAAGCATACTGATTATAGAATTTATAGGCAGCCATGAAAGATTTAAATTGGAAGTTTTGATCCTTAATAAATTGATGCAGTTCTTCCAAAAATTCTGGACGGTATTTCTTGATAAATGCTGTCTCAATGTAGTTATGCTCAATGAGGAAGTTGATCTTATCCGTAATTGAGTTAAAAACCATTGTATTTGGTACAACATTTTCTTTAAAGAAGGCTTCTAAAGCTTCCTTGTCTTTGTGAAGCATGATTTGTCCATTAACAGGACGGTTAATTTCGTTGTTAAGACGGAAGTAAGTCACATCTTCAAGTTGTTTTAATCCCATAAAAAATCCTTTATCTAATTACAAAAGAAAGGCTTCTAAGGTAGACATAGAAGCTTTAGTCCTGATTCTTAAGCAAGTTGTTTGAGTTTACCTGGTTGGAAACCAGAGAAAACTTCTGTCGGTGTCTGAATAATAGGAGCAGCACTAAAGCCAAGCTCTTTTACTTGATCAATGTATTCAGGTTGTTCATCAAGATTGATTTCTTTATATTCAACATTATTACTGTCTAAAAAACGTTTCGTCATTTTACATTGGACACAGTTGTTTTTAGAATATACGGTTACCATTTCTGTAACTCCTTTTAAAAAAATTATTACTTTCTTAGTATATCAGAAAAAAAAACTTTGTCAACTTTCTAAAACTAAATCTTGTGTACTTGTTTTACTGATTTTACCAACAAACACAATATATAGTGTAGTTTTGAAAAATAACTAAAGAAAAATCAATGATTTCATTATAGACGTCTTAATAAAAACTACATACTGTGTTTTGTTAAATTTAATAGAAGATTTTCAGCAAGTTATCTGAAAGGAAATTGAAGAAAGTCCATAAAATACTTGAAAAATATCAATGAAGGTGATATAATACTAAATTGTAAGGGTTATCAGATATGTAACTCAACAAGAAAACTATTAAAGGAGAGTCAAACTATGGCTTCTAAAGATTTCCACGTAGTGGCAGAAACAGGTATTCACGCACGTCCAGCAACATTGTTGGTACAAACTGCTAGCAAATTTGCTTCAGATATCACTCTTGAGTACAAAGGTAAATCAGTTAACCTTAAATCTATCATGGGTGTAATGAGCCTTGGTGTTGGTCAAGGTGCTGATGTTACAATCACTGCTGAAGGTGCAGACGCTGATGACGCTATCGCTGCAATCTCAGAAACAATGGAAAAAGAAGGATTGGCATAAGGAAATGACAGAAATGCTTAAAGGAATCGCAGCATCTGACGGTGTTGCAGTTGCAAAAGCATATCTACTCGTTCAACCGGATTTATCATTCGAGACTGTTACAGTCGAAGATACAAATGCAGAAGAGGCTCGTTTGGATGTTGCTCTTGAAGCTTCTCAAAACGAGCTTTCTCTTATCCGCGAGAAGGCTGTAGGTACGCTTGGTGAAGAAGCGGCACAAGTATTTGACGCCCACTTGATGGTTCTTGCTGACCCTGAATTAATCGGTCAAATCAAAGAAACTATCCGTGCTAAGAAAGTGAATGCAGAAGCAGGTCTGAAAGAAGTTACAGACATGTTTATCACAATCTTTGAAGGCATGGAAGACAACCCATACATGCAAGAACGTGCAGCGGATATCCGCGACGTAACAAAACGTGTATTGGCTAACCTCCTTGGTAAAAAATTGCCAAACCCAGCTTCTATCAATGAAGAAGTGATCGTGATTGCTCACGACTTGACTCCATCTGATACAGCTCAATTGGACAAAAACTTTGTAAAAGCTTTTGTAACAAACATTGGTGGTCGTACAAGTCACTCAGCTATCATGGCTCGTACACTTGAAATCGCTGCAGTTTTGGGTACAAACAACATTACTGAAATCGTTAAAGATGGTGACCTACTTGCCGTTAATGGTATTACAGGTGAAGTGATTATCAACCCTACTGAAGAACAAGCAGCTGAATTTAAAGCAGCTGGTGAAGCATACGCTCAACAAAAAGCTGAGTGGGCACTCTTGAAAGATGCTCAAACAGTTACTGCTGACGGTAAACACTTCGAATTGGCAGCAAACATTGGTACTCCAAAAGACGTTGAAGGTGTTAATGACAATGGTGCAGAAGCTGTCGGTCTTTACCGTACAGAGTTCTTGTACATGGATTCTCAAGACTTCCCAACTGAAGACGAGCAGTACGAAGCATACAAGGCTGTTCTTGAAGGAATGAACGGTAAACCAGTTGTTGTCCGTACAATGGATATCGGTGGTGACAAGGAACTTCCTTACTTTGATATGCCTCATGAAATGAACCCATTCCTTGGATTCCGTGCTCTTCGTATCTCCATCTCTGAAACTGGAGATGCAATGTTCCGCACTCAAATCCGTGCTCTTCTTCGTGCTTCTGTACACGGTCAATTGCGTATCATGTTCCCAATGGTTGCGCTTTTGAAAGAATTCCGTGCAGCTAAAGCAGTCTTCGATGAAGAAAAAGCAAACCTTCTTGCTGAAGGCGTTGCAGTTGCGGATGACATCCAAGTTGGTATCATGATTGAAATTCCTGCTGCAGCTATGCTTGCAGACCAATTTGCAAAAGAAGTTGACTTCTTCTCAATTGGTACAAATGACTTGATCCAATACACAATGGCTGCTGACCGTATGAACGAACAAGTTTCATACCTTTACCAACCATATAACCCATCAATCCTTCGTTTGATCAACAACGTTATCAAAGCAGCTCACGCTGAAGGTAAATGGGCTGGTATGTGTGGTGAAATGGCTGGTGACCAAACAGCTGTTCCACTTCTTGTCGGAATGGGCTTGGATGAGTTTTCTATGTCAGCAACATCTGTACTTCGTACACGTAGCTTGATGAAGAAACTTGACACTGCTAAAATGCAAGAATACGCTAACCGTGCTCTTACTGAATGTTCAACAATGGAAGAAGTTCTTGAACTTTCTAAAGAATACGTTAACTTCGATTAATCAATTACAAATCCTTGTAGCTTCTAGCTATGAGGATTTTTTCTTCTATTTTGTAGAAAACTCCATCTGTGAAATTTATCAAAAATATGGTAAAATAGACAAGGGAAAATACAAGGAGGCTACAATGCAAAATAGACCAATCATTATCGGAGTAACAGGGGGATCTGGAGGAGGAAAGACAAGCGTATCGAAAGCAATCTTGTCACATTTTCCAAACGAGAAAATAGCTATGATTGAGCATGATTCCTACTATAAAGATCAATCTCATCTAACCTTTGAAGAGCGTATCAAGACCAACTATGACCATCCTTTTGCTTTTGATACTGATTTGATGATTGCACAAATCAAAGAGTTGTTGGCAGGACGTCCTGTAGATATTCCTACCTATGATTATGCTGCCCATACCAGAAGTTCTAAAACTTATCGTCAAGAACCTCAGGATGTCTTTATCGTAGAAGGAATCTTAGTTTTGGAGGACAAACGACTTCGTGATTTAATGGATATCAAGATTTTCGTAGATACAGATGATGACGTTCGTATCATTCGCCGTATTAAGCGTGATATGGAAGAACGTGGTCGTAGTCTAGATAGCGTTATTGACCAGTATCTTGGTGTAGTGAAACCCATGTATCATCAATTTATTGAGCCAACAAAGCGTTATGCAGATATCGTTATTCCAGAAGGTGTGACTAATACAGTAGCCATTGATTTGCTGACAACAAAAATCGAAAAGATTTTAGAAGAAGCACGTCTAGCCCAATGATAAGTAGATAAAAGGCTGTTGGAAAGTAAATTTTTTTCCAAGATTGATTTTTTCCCATATTGGTGAGTCTTTACAATCAAGCTTTTAGATAGTTTCGTCAAAGGGGCTTTTAGGAATCTGTAATCTTAATTAAATACAGAGTCAGTGACTTAGGGCAAATAAAAATCGAGGCCGGGATTTTCCCGACCTCTTATTTTTTGATTTTTTCAAGTCTCGGAACAATAACTAGGGTGAGTATTGCTGAGATAATCAGTTCTGCGATAGAGTTTGTTGAGATAACAGTAGCTAATAGTTTTTGGATATTTCCATCAAAAACATTTCCAAAGAGGAAGAAGATACCGCCTAGTACAAATACAGTATTAGTAAGTGAACCGAGAGCTCCCGCAAAGATAAGCCCCGCCTTGTTTCTGAGGAGTTTATAGACAAAGTATGGTGTCAAACCAATTAAGATACGAGGAATAATAGCAATAGCAAGTGAAGCTAAATTCCCATTCGGCACAAAAGGAGAGAAGAGGTAGCTAGTTGGGAGAATTGTGATTGTATTGACTGTCAAGCTAATCATACCCATCAAGAAACCTAAGATAGCCCCAATCCGTGGTCCGTAGATGATACTAGCAATGATGACCGGGATATGGACAATGGTTGGTTTAATTGGGAAAGGCAAGACATTAAAGACAATAGAGCTCAGCAGATGAATGACAATCATGCTGGCAAAAAAGATAGCAATAGGAGCAATATTAGAGCGTTTGTTCATGAAGTTTTTCCTTTATCTGTTGTAAAATAGTATCAAGATCAGCAAGAGCACCACGTCCTACATCGCCACAGGCCAGTAGGGACTCTTTTGGAGCAATAATTGTATAACCATAAGTTTCCAAAGTATTTAGGTTTGTTTGAGTTGCTGGATGGTCATACATTTTGGTATTCATAGCAGGTGCCACTAGTTTTGGAACATAGTGGGGCAAGGCAAGAGCGGTAGCAGTCACCATATTATCTGCGAAACCGTGTGCTAGTTTTGCAATCGTATTAGCGGTTGCAGGGGCAAGGATAAACAAATCTGTTTCTTTGCCTAACTCGATATGATTGACTTTGTCAGGATAAGGTTCCTGCATAACATCCAGATGTACCGTATTTTGAGATAGGACTTGAAGGGTTAAAGGTTGGATAAAGGCAGTCGCAGCCTGGGTCATAAGTACAGTAACAGAATGCCCCTGTTTCTTCAAGTTACTAACCAAATCAGCAGCCTTGTAAGAAGCAATAGAGCCTGTAACAGCGAGTGTAATACGAGCCATAATTTTCCTTTCTAACAGTCAAATCCTTGAATTCTCTTGACTAAAAAGTCAGCAATTTCTTGCTTGCTAGCAGCAATCTGATAATCTTTTTCTTCTACTAGATAAGCTAGGTGCTGATTCGCATTAATTTGAGTGAGGTCATTAGCGATAATCAAATCAGCTTGATTCTTTTCAAGACTTTCTCTAGCGATTTGAATCAGATGCTCCACAGTAACATCGACAAGGAGTTTAAAGCCGATGAGATGAATACTTGGGTTCCATTCTTTGACAAGAGAAATAATTTTAGGATTTTTCTTGAGAAATAGGACTTGCACCTCAGCCTTAGAGGAGATCTTTGTTTCCATATTTTTCTTATGCAAAAACTCACTTAAATCTTGGCTTGCTTGAACTTGGTCAAGACCAGTCATGTAAACTGGGCTGTAGTCAGAAACAGCCATTGAATGAATCAAGACTTGATAATCAGGGACAATCCGTTTCATCTCTTGGAGTAAATCGGAAGTGTTTTTGATTTCGATGACGGATAAATTTGAGTGTGGTTCTGGTTTTAGTGCTTGTCGCGTAGTAATCAGACAAACTTGGTGACCAGCCTTCAGTAAAGTCTCAGTTATTACTTTACCAAGTCTACCAGTAGAGTGATTGGTAATGGAGCGAACTCGATCAATGGCTTCGCTTGTACCACCAGATGTAACTAAAATTTTCATAGAACTATTGTACAAAAAAATGAGCAGTAAGTAAAATGAAAGCGATAAAATATAAATAAAGTTTATAACTATATTATTATTGACAATTAATTTAAGATATAAGATAATTATTTTAGTTATATATGAAAAGGGGAAGCCGTTATGGACTTTTTTAAGTTTGCAGATAATATGGTTAAAGAAGCTAGTAAAGTAATTGATGATGCTAGTAAGACAACCAGTAGCGTGCTTAATGAAGCTGGAAAAGCTTTAGATAGTGCTGGGAAAGTTACAGGAGATTTATTATCAGATTCTGTAAAAGTAATAGGAGATGTATCAAATAAGATAGGAAATGTTGTTTCAGATATTTCTGGTCAAGCTGCGATAGTAGCGAATGATACCGTTCAACAAGTAACAGAGGTGGCGTCTGACTCAATCAATCAAGCTGGAAAAGTTGCAACTGAAGCAAAATCACAAATTGATTCAATAGATCTTTTTAATGACAAATTAAGGTCCGAAGCTGTTGCAAACTATCATGAATCTATTCAAACATATAATGAAAAGGCCACAGAACTAACGAATAAATCGACTGAGCTTTATCAAACTAGAGGAAAAGCAATTAAAGTTGTAAAAATCGTTGAAGAGAGAATTAGTAAATTAGCAAATAAACCGAAAGAATTTGAAACAAAATTAGAAGAAATAATTGTTGAAATACAGAATTTCGAAGATAAGCAGTTGGCTATTACTCAGGCAATAAAAGAAGCAGAATTAGCCAGCGGTAGTACGGCAGCTACAGCTTCTTTAAGTGCTTTAGGGGTGACAGTCGCAACTTTAGGTCCTACTGCCGCTATGGGAGTCGCAACTACTTTTGGTGTCGCATCGACAGGAACAGCAATTTCTAGTTTGACAGGTGCAGCAGCAAATAGTGCGGCATTAGCTTGGTTAGGTGGAGGCAGTATAGCCACAGGCGGAGGCGGTGTTGCTGCAGGTAATGCCTTTCTAGCTATGGCGGGGCCTGTTGGTTGGGGGATTGCTGGCTTAATGTTAACAGCGTCTGTCGGAGCAGGTGTTTTTGCTAATAAAAAAAACGAAGAAGTAGCTAAAGAAGCGCTTGATGAACAAAAGAAAATTGAGTTATTAATTAGACAAACTGAAAAATCAATAATAGAAATTAGTGAATTAATTAATTTAATTGAAAAGCAAACTGAGGGGATTTACTTTGCTAATCTTTCATTAATTGGAAATGATTATAATTTATTTACCGATGATGAAAAGTATCAAGCAGGTAGTTTGGTAAATTCAACCCTTTCTCTGACTGAAATGATCAATAAGGAAATTAAAGTAAATGATGGTTCAAGTTGCTAATAGAGCATTCTATCAAGGTATTGGAGCATATGTAAATTGTCTTAATAATCTTAGAATTCAAGACTTACAAATTGCTATGAAAATGATTGAGGATGAAGCTCGACAGGTCATTTTAAACAAGGACAATGCCTCTAAAATTCTAAACTATGCTAGAGATAACATTGAAGACGTTATTCTAAGGAATCGTGGAGGTAAGTACGGCGGTCACGGTTTTATTGCTGAATTCGCAGAAGCAGGTATTGTAAATGCTAGGAGAGCTTTTGAAGGATTAAATCCTATTGTAAAAGTATTGAATGATAATGGACCAGCCGATTTATTAATTGGCAGAAATACCATTCAAATGAAGTTTTATAATAATTTACGTGATGAATTAGCTCAATCATTTCATTACAGTGAAAAAATGAAAATGATGTTTCCAAAAGATCACGTGTTAGTATACGAAAAAATTATGACTGGCGCCAAAGAAGTTGAATTTAATGGTAAAAGATTGTCTATTAAACAAATTACGGATATACGACAAATGATTAATGATATTACTAAAAGCAAGGGACTTACTTCATATAAATCTTGGATGAAATCATCTGTTTTAAATTATGATGATGCTCAAAAAAATTCAATTAACCCTCTTTTAGATTTTGAAGAGAAGAATATTCGTAAAACACTTAGACTGAAACAACAAGAATTAAATAAAAAAAGATTAGTAGCACAAAAAAAAGCATTACCAAATATAAAAGAAGCTAATAGGGTTGCAAAAAATGCAGCACTTCTACAAGGTGGTTTCTCTTTAATATTTAGTATATATAATAAGTATTCTGATGGTAAAAATATCTTCGAATTTGAACGAGATGACTGGGAGGATTGTGGGCTGGAAGCTTTAGAAGGTTCTGTTAAAGGAGCAATCTCCGGATATGCTATATATGGACTTACTAATGTTTGCAAAATGAGTGCTCCTAATGCAAGTGCATTTGTAACAGCAAGTTACGGCATAGTAGATATTATTACTAAATTTAGAACAAATGAGATTACTGAGGATGAATTTATAAATTTTATAACTATCAATACATTGGATACAACATTAGCGACAATTGGTTCATGTGTTGGTCAAACACTTATTCCTGTCCCTGTCTTAGGAGCAGTAGTAGGTTCAATTGCTACTTCAATAATTTGGGAAATAGGTAAAGGGATTTTAAGTGATAGGGAGCAGGAATTAATTCAAAATTACAGGGAAAACTTAGATAACCATATCAAAAACTTAGATGATAAATACAAGATTATTTTTAATGATATTATAGATAAATATCATAAACTAGGACGATTACAGGATTACTCATTTGATTTATCACTCAATACTCGTCTCAGATTTGAGTATACAATTGAATTAGCTGAGCATATAGGAGTTTCTGATAATCAAATTCTACATGATTTATCAGAAATTGATAGCTACTTTTTAAATTAGTCGAAATCTCAAACTATAGTTAAAACTTATAAAGGCATATAAAAATTTAAATAGTAGCCAATAAATCCTTTGAGGACGCTATATTTACGAACGTTATCAAGCTTTATGTCTGTTAAAAATCTTGTTTTGTGTTATAATGAATTAACACATTTGAGGTAGAGGAGTTTGTTATGAAAACAGATATTGAAATTGCACAGAGTATCGAGTTAAAACCAATCGTTGATGTTGTAGAGAAACTTGGCATCTCTTACGATGATTTGGAATTATATGGAAAATACAAGGCTAAGCTTAGTTTTGATAAGATTCGTGAAGTGGAAAGTAATCCAGTCGGTAAATTGATCCTGGTTACAGCTATCAACCCAACACCTGCTGGTGAAGGAAAGTCAACTATTACCATCGGACTTGCTGATGCTTTGAATAAGATTGGTAAGAAAACCATGATTGCTATTCGCGAACCTTCTCTTGGACCAGTCATGGGGATTAAAGGTGGTGCAGCTGGTGGTGGTTATGCCCAAGTTTTACCGATGGAAGACATCAACCTTCATTTTACTGGAGATATGCACGCTATTACAACTGCAAATAATGCTCTCTCTGCCTTGATTGACAATCACTTGCACCAAGGAAATGAGCTAGGAATTGACCAACGTCGTATTCTTTGGAAACGTGTTGTTGACTTAAACGACCGTGCTCTTCGTCATGTAACTGTTGGACTCGGTGGTCCTCTTAATGGTATTCCTCGCGAAGATGGATTTGATATCACTGTTGCTTCAGAAATCATGGCTATCCTTTGCTTGGCAACTGACATTGAAGATTTGAAACGTCGTTTGGCAAATATCGTGATCGGTTACCGTTATGACCGTACACCTGTTTCAGTTGGTGATTTACAGGTTGAGGGTGCCTTGGCATTGATTTTGAAAGATGCTATCAAACCTAACTTGGTTCAAACAATCTATGGAACACCTGCCTTTGTACATGGTGGACCATTTGCCAATATCGCCCATGGCTGCAACTCAGTTTTGGCAACGAAAACGGCTCTACGTTTAGCAGATTACACAGTGACAGAAGCTGGCTTTGGTGCAGATCTTGGTGCAGAGAAGTTCCTGGATATCAAGACTCCAAACTTGCCAACAGCTCCAAGTGCAGTAGTCATTGTAGCGACTCTTCGTGCCCTTAAAATGAATGGTGGAGTTGCTAAAGATGCTCTGACAGAGGAAAATGTGGAAGCAGTACGTGCTGGATTTGCAAACTTGAAACGCCACGTTGAGAATATCCGTAAGTTTGGTATTCCAGCAGTTGTTGCTATCAATGAATTTGTATCTGATACAGAAGCTGAAATCGTAGCCTTGAAAGAACTTTGTGATTCAATCGATGTTCCAGTTGAATTAGCTAGCGTATGGGCTGATGGAGCTGAAGGAGGAGTGGCTTTGGCTGAAACTCTCGTCAAAACAATTGACAGAAACCCAGCTAACTATACGCGTTTGTATGACAACGACCTTTCTGTTCAAGAAAAGATTGAAAAGATTGTCACTGAAATCTATCGTGGTAGCAAAGTAAGCTTTGAGAAGAAAGCTAAAACCCAAATTGCTCAAATCGTTCAAAATGGCTGGGATAAATTGCCAATCTGTATGGCTAAGACTCAGTACAGTTTCTCAGATAATCCAAATGCACTTGGAGCACCTGAAAACTTTGAAATTACTATTCGTGAATTGGTACCAAAACTTGGTGCAGGCTTCATCGTTGCCTTAACTGGTGATGTCATGACCATGCCAGGACTTCCAAAACGACCAGCAGCTCTCAACATGGATGTTGAAAGTGATGGAACTGTTCTTGGATTATTCTAATTGAACAACAAAAAGACAAGCTCAAAATTGAGTTTGTCTTTTTATATTAATACTAAAAAATCTCCTAGAATGTGACTAGGAGATTTGTATTTTATTTCATAGTTGGGAAGAGCAATACATCACGGATAGTAGTAGTATCAGTGAGTAGCATGCAGAGACGGTCGATACCAATTCCCAAACCACCTGTTGGCGGCATACCGTATTCAAGGGCTTCGATGTAGTCGTAGTCAATGCCTGTCGCTTCATCGTCACCAAGTTCTTTGGCTTTAGCTTGAGCTTCAAAACGGCTAAGCTGGTCGATTGGGTCGTTCAACTCAGTAAAGGCATTTCCGTATTCTTTAGTCATGATGAAGAGTTCAAAACGGTCGGTAAAGCGCTCATCTTCAGGATTCTTCTTAGCAAGTGGAGATACAGCTACTGGATGACCATAGACAAAGGTAGGTTGAATCAAAGTTTCTTCAACAAATTCTTCAAAGAAAGCATTGATGATATGACCAACTTCAGTGTAGTGTTTTTCAACTGGAACTTTCTTCTCAGCAGCGATTGCCTTAGCTTCTTCGAAAGTCATATCTTTCCAGAAATCAATACCTGTAATTTCCTTGATTGCATCAACCATGTGTACACGTTTAAATGGTTCATTAATCTTGATCTCAGTTCCTTGATAGTTGACTGGACCATCACCTTTAACTGATTTAGCAGCGTGTTGGATAATGCCTTCAGTTAAGTCCATAATGTCTTGGAAGTCTGCATAAGCTTGGTAAACTTCGATAGAAGTGAACTCAGGGTTGTGGGTAGCATCCATTCCTTCGTTACGGAAGATACGGCCAATCTCATAAACACGTTCCATACCACCGACGATAAGACGTTTCAAGTGAAGTTCAGTCGCGATACGAAGCACCATGTCAATGTTTTGAGCATTGTGGTGAGTGATGAATGGACGAGCAGCAGCACCACCAGCTTCGTTATGAAGAACAGGTGTTTCCACTTCAAGGAAGCCTTTTTGGTCAAGGTAACGACGGATTTCAGAGATGATTTTTGAACGAGTAACAAAGCGTTCAAAGCTTTCACGGTTTGAAATCAAATCAAGGTAACGTTTACGGTAAATAGTTTCAACGTCTGTTAAACCGTGGAATTTCTCTGGAAGCGGACGAAGGGCTTTGGACAAGTGAGTGATATGTGTAGCCTTGATAGAGAGTTCTCCCATATCTGTACGCATAACTTCGCCTTCGACACCAAGGAAGTCTCCTAAGTCAGCCTTTTTAAAGATTTCGTAGTTTTCTTCACCGACAGCATCTTTACGAACGTAGATTTGGATTTGACCTTCGCGGTCTTGAAGGTGGGCAAATCCAACCTTACCTTTACCGCGCTTTGTTACCAAACGTCCAGCGATAGTAGCAGTCTCGTTCAATTCATGTAGTTGTTCCTTATCGAGGTCAGCATATTTATCTTTTAATTCTTGTGAGTTAGCAGTGCGTTCAAATCGTTTACCGAATGGATCGATTCCTTGTTCGCGGAGCGCAGCCATTTTTTCACGGCGAACGATCTGCTGGTCATTTAGTTCTTCCATATGTTCTGTTGACATTTTTTCCTCCTAGTTTTTACTCAATTCTTGATACGATGAGTCTTTTTTACGGTACTCCCATTTTATCATAAAAGTCAAATAAATTCACGGATATTCTACAAAATCTAAAAAGAACTTAACAGTGATTGCTAAGTTCAGTTATTATCTTGATAAGAAGTGTCGTTCCATACTAATAGGTTGAAGTTTTTAAAGTCTTGGGTTTCCAGAATAGTAACACTAGCATTTGCTAAACCGCCATCTTTTCTAAGTAGCGGAGTATCATATCCTAGAAGAGTTCGAATACTGGCTGTGAGATTGGCTCCGTGACCAACAATCATGACATGTTCAAAAGGTTTGGACTCTAATGATTTTACAAATTGAGTGGTACGCTGAGTTGTTTGATAGACAGACTCTGCACCAAACAAAGTTGAATCAAACTTAGCTAGATTGGTACGAAAAGCTTTTAATTGCTCGGGATAGATGGCTTCTAAGGTTGCAAATTTTGCACCTTCAAGTTTCCCGAGTTGCCACTCTCTTAGAGAGGGTATTTTTACTAAAGGACAGCTATCTTTCAGTTGACTTTGGATAATTTGAGCAGAAGTTTTAGCCCGAGGAAGATCACTAGAATAAATCACATCAAATGGAGTTTCTTGGAGATACTGACCCAATTTTTTTAAGGTCTCAATGGATTCCTCAAGGAGTGGAGAGTCACCACTTGCTCCTTGAAAACGTCCCTCAAGATTCCAAAGTGTTTTACCGTGACGAATAAAATAGAATTTCATGTGTTACTTGCCTCCAAGATATCAGCAAATTCAGCTTTAACAAAGGTTGCTAGGTCTTGAGGGTTGATAATAATACTATGACCTACTTCCCCTGCGGAAACAATCATTTCCTCCAGTTTAATAGCAGTTTGATCGATAAAGATAGGATAGTTATGTTTTTGACGAATCCCAACTGGATTATTGGCACCGTGGATATAGCCTGTTGTTTTTTCTAGGTCTTTTTGTGGAATCATGCTGACTTTCTTATTACCAGAAATCTTAGCCAGTTTCTTTTCAGAAAGATGTTCAGTGATAGGAAGGATACCGATAATGGGTCCAGTCTTATCTCCCAGAAGTGCTAGAGTCTTAAAAATTTGACTCTTTTCATAACCTTGAGGCATCTCACCTTCCAAGGCATTAATTTGAATACCTGTATGGTTTATTCCTGCCTTGGTTAAAATTTGTTGGACCAAGGTTTTCTTAACTTTTACTTTTTTTGCCATTATTTATACTTATCCTCCAATTGACTCATCCAGATTCCCAACCAAATCCCTAGTGCGAAGAAGAAAGCAATCAGTACATATGAAACTAGTGACAAACCACTGTAACTAATACTTTCAGCATTGCCAGCGTTTGGAATAAGGATCAATAGAGTACTTGATAGTACAATTCCAATGATAAAATGATATACACGTGAGTGATATAGGCGAAGAGCGTAGTCCATGAATTTTGAAAAGATAATCAGAGTGATAAGAAGCCCAATCCCAATTGGTAAGAAGGTTCCTAACAAATCAAAAGTCTTGAACCCTGTTAACATAGGGCCATAAAGCCCAAGAATCAAGAGAAGATTGGAAGGACTAAGCCCTGGAACCAAAATTCCAAGCGCCAACAAACAACCAGCCAGTGTAAAGTTAAGGAAGCTTGCAGATAGAGAACCAACTACAAAATTCAAGGCGTAGAGGGCAAGACCTGAGATGATGAAGGTTGCCCAAAACCATATGTGGTCAACCTTATCTCTATCAGAATCACGAGTTGATTCTTTGACAAGACTTGGGATGGTACCAATGATAGCTCCAGCAAAACTCCACAATACATAAACTTGATAATTTTCTAAAAGATACTCAATTGGATAAGAGAAAAGTCCGATGCCCAGTAACATCCCAATACCGACAGGAAGGAAAAAGAGCACATCTTCTTTTAAATTCTTAAAAGGATGGGCAAGAAAACGAATCATTCTCTCATAAATTCCCAAGATAGCGGCAAGAACGCCACCAGAAATCCCTGGTAGAATGAAACCTAGGGCGATTACAATTCCCTTAATAATTTTTGATAGCCATGATAACATAGAGGGCCTCCGAGATTTATATTCTATATAGATAAAACAGTGATTTAATACTGAAAATAAAGAAAAGCAAGCAGAAAGCAATGTCTGACTTGCTTATTGTGATAGTGATTAAGGATTTAAAAACAATTTTCTAAAGGTTTCTTCCTTGTTCTTTGATGAAGAAATAAGGTTCAAATCGAGGTGATGTTCAAATCCACCAAGATTTCCATGTGAAGTGTATTGGTGAAGGTCGTAGCTAAGATCTGTTTTTGGAGCACTCTCATAGTGACCTGAGTTGGTTCCATAGGAAGGTATCCAGATAGCCGAGTAATTATCAACGCTGATACTATGTTCCTCCATAAAGTAAACACCAACATAGATACCAATATTTTTTGCTCCCAATGAAGCTAATTTGGCACGAAAGGCCTCAACTCCCTGATTCATGTCAGACATAGTCTTTTCTTCAACATCAAGCCAATAGTAGCTAGGATTGTAAGGAGAAGCGGCGTTATAGAAGGCTTCAGCAGCTTTTTCCATTTCTTCGACATTTTTTCCAGCTACATAGGCGTAAACAGCAACTGGAACATTTCGTTTTTGGAATTCAGTGATATGTTCTTTATAAGCCTTATCGACTCCATTTTTATAGGCAGCGTCATTTTCTTCAGAAACTTGAGCTCCACTATGAACCCGAACAATCGCACCTGAAATATTTTGAGTTAAGGTGTCATAATTAATCTCAGATGGTCTTTGCCAGCCAGAAACATCAATAATCGGCTTGTTGATATTATGTAAAGCTTGAGTTTCTACTTGAACTGGATTTTGCTTTGTTTTGACTGGATGGTCTTCAAACTTGGGTCTGTTAATGATTAAAATACCCACGATAGTCGCTAATACAGTAAAAATAAAAACAGGATTTATTTTCTTTCTCATACTTTTATAGTGTATCGTAAATGGTGAAAAAAATCAAAAAAAAAATACTCGAAATCATGTAGAGAATGCGATGTTTTAAAGCATTTGCCCTCTTTTGTGTTTGAATGAACAAATTTATGATATAATATAAGGGAATTTCTATAGAAAAGAGAAAAATATGTCAAATTATGCAGTTATTTTAGCAGCGGGTAAAGGTACTCGTATGAAATCAGATCTACCAAAAGTCATGCACAAGGTTGCAGGAATTTCTATGCTGGAGCATGTTTTTCGTAGTGTAGGGGCAATCAAGCCTGAAAAAACAGTAACGGTTGTTGGTCATAAGGCAGAGCTAGTTGAACAAGTTTTAGCTGGTCAAACTGATTTTGTAAGACAGTCTGAGCAATTAGGAACTGGTCATGCGGTTATGATGGCTGAGCCAATTCTTGAAGGACTTTCCGGACAAACATTGGTTATTGCTGGTGATACACCACTAATTACTGGTGAAAGTCTAAAGAACTTGATTGATTTCCACGTTAATCACAAGAACGTAGCTACAATTCTTACTGCAGAAGCTGAAGATCCGTTTGGTTATGGTCGTATTGTTCGTAACGAGAATGCTGAAGTACTTCGTATCGTGGAGCAGAAAGATGCGACTGATTTTGAAAAACAAATCAAGGAGATCAATACAGGAACCTATGTCTTTGATAATGCTCGTCTCTTTGAAGCACTTAAGAATATCAATACCAATAACGCTCAAGGCGAATACTACATCACTGATGTCATCGGCATTTTCCGTGAAGCAGGGGAAAAAGTTGGTGCCTATACTCTGAAAGACTTTGATGAAAGTCTCGGAGTTAATGACCGTGTTGCCCTTGCGACAGCTGAAGGCATTATGCGTCGCCGTATTAACCAAGCGCATATGGTCAATGGGGTTAGTTTTGTGAATCCTGAAGCTACTTACATTGACATTGATGTTGAGATCGCTCCAGAAGTTCAAATCGAAGCAAATGTAACCCTCAAAGGTTCTAGTAAGATTGGTGCAGGAACTGTTTTGACCAACGGAACTTATATCGTTGATAGTAGTATCGGTTCAGGGGCAGTGATTACAAACTCGATGATTGAAGAAAGCACGGTTGCTGATGGTGTTACAGTTGGTCCTTATGCTCATATCCGTCCAGGCACAAGCCTTGCGAAAGATGTGCATATTGGGAACTTTGTTGAAGTCAAAGGTTCAAGCATCGGTGAAAATACAAAAGCTGGTCATTTGACTTATATTGGAAACTGTGAAGTTGGTAGTGATGTCAACTTTGGTGCTGGAACGATTACTGTAAATTACGATGGTCAACACAAGTTTAAAACAACCATTGGTAACAATGTTTTCGTTGGTTCAAATTCAACCATCATTGCTCCAGTAGAACTTGGAGATAATTCTCTTGTTGGGGCAGGTTCAACCATTACTAAGAATGTTCCAGCTGATGCCATTGCTATTGGACGAGGTCGCCAAATTAATAAGGACGAATATGCAACTCGCCTCCCTCACCATCCTAACAATAAATAGGGGCTAACGATGGAATTTGAAGAAAAGACGCTTAGTCGTAAAGAAATCTATAAAGGACCAATCTTCCAATTGGTTCAAGACCAGGTTGAACTACCTTCTGGAAAAGGTAGTGCGCAACGTGATTTGATTTTCCACAATGGGGCAGTTTGTGTCCTTGCAGTCACTCCAGAAAATAAGATTGTTCTTGTTAAACAATATCGCAAGGCGATTGAAAAAGTCTCTTATGAAATTCCTGCAGGTAAGCTTGAAATTGGGGAGAATGCAAATCCAGAAGCTGCAGCACTTCGTGAATTAGAAGAAGAAGCAGCCTATACTGGCAAATTAAGCCTTCTCTATGATTTTTACTCTGCGATTGGATTTTGTAACGAGCGCTTAAAACTTTACTTGGCAAGTGATTTGACAAAAGTTGAAAATCCTCGTCCTCAGGATGAAGATGAGACTTTAGAGTTACTTGAAGTCAGTCTTGACCAAGCTAAAGAACTGATCCAGTCAGGAGATATTTGTGATGCCAAGACTATCATGGCTATTCAGTACTGGGAACTACAAAAAAATAGTGGAGGAACCCATGGGTAAACCTTTATTAACAGATGAAATGATTGAACGTGCCAATCGAGGAGAGGACATCTCAGGGCCTCCCTTGCTAGATGATGAGGAAACTAAGATTTTACCGACTTCTTCTCAAAATTTTGGCTATTCGCGAACCAAAGATCATGGTTTTAGCCAGGATACACTGACCATTGAAGTTGAACCTTCTATTCACAAAAGTCGTCGG
This sequence comes from Streptococcus sp. HMSC061D10, assembly GCF_001808865.1. Classification (NCBI taxonomy): domain Bacteria; kingdom Bacillati; phylum Bacillota; class Bacilli; order Lactobacillales; family Streptococcaceae; genus Streptococcus; species Streptococcus sp. HMSC061D10. The sequence goes on from NZ_KV795019.1 coordinate 21,750, forward strand.
ATTGAAAATACTAAGAGAAATGTCTTTAATTCTAAATTAAACAAGATTCTTTTTGCAGTTATTTTTCTCTTGATTTTGTTAATTTTAGCAATGAGATTTATTTAAGGAGTCTATCATGAAAATTGGAATTATTGCAGCTATGCCAGAAGAGCTAATTTACTTGATTCAACACTTGGATGATGCCAGTGAAGAAAAGGTTCTGGGAAATAGCTATCATACTGGTAAGATTGGTTCTGTTGAGCTTGTACTTGTAGAGAGTGGTATTGGTAAAGTCATGTCTGCTATGAGTGTCGCTATCTTAGCGGATCACTTTCAAGTCGATGCAGTGATTAATACTGGTTCTGCTGGTGCAGTGGCATGTGGAATCGCAGTAGGGGATGTAGTGATTGCAGACAAGCTTGCCTACCACGATGTTGATGTGACTGCCTTTGGCTATGATTACGGTCAAATGGCTCAACAGCCTCTCTATTTTGAATCAGACAAAAAGTTTATCAGCTTGATTCAAGAGAGTTTGTCTAAACTGGACCAAACTTGGCATTTAGGTTTGATTGCGACAGGAGACAGTTTTGTTGCTGGAGAAGATAAAATCAAAGCGATAAAAGAGCATTTTCCTCAAGTTCTTGCTGTAGAGATGGAAGGGGCAGCTATTGCTCAAGCAGCTCATGCTTTGAACCTTCCTTTCTTAGTCGTTCGTGCCATGAGTGACAATGCCAATCATGAAGCATCCGTTTCCTTTGATGAATTTATCGTAGAAGCAGGACGTCGTTCTGCCCAAGCCCTAATGACGCTTTTGCAGTCTATAAAGGATTAATAGAATAATTACTGAGAGTGGGACAGAAATCGGTAATTCGTTAGAATTCGATTTCGTCGTCCCACCTCCGCACAGTTGAGTAGGGCTGTAAAAGCTGATGAAATCAGCGTAGTAGAGCCCACTCAACCACTGCGTCTTGCTCGACAATCCAAAGACAATTGAGAGGCTAGGACTTTTGTCCCAGCCTCTTCTTATCTTGTCAACTAAAATAATCAGAAGGCTCTTAAGAAAAGTTATTTTCAAACTTTTTTGATATAATAGAAACATTGACTTGAAGAATAAGGAAGAGAAAATGAACGATTTATTAAAGGGAATGAATGACCGTCAAGCCGAGGCTGTTCAAACCACAGAAGGACCCTTGCTGATCATGGCGGGGGCGGGATCTGGTAAGACTCGTGTTTTAACCCACCGTATTGCCTACTTAATTGATGAAAAGATGGTCAACCCATGGAATATCTTAGCCATTACCTTTACCAATAAAGCGGCGCGTGAAATGAAGGAGCGTGCTTATGGACTCAATCCAGCTACTCAGGATTGTTTGATTGCGACTTTCCACTCTATGTGCGTGCGTATCCTACGTCGCGATGCGGATCATATTGGCTACAATCGCAATTTCACGATTGTGGATCCTGGAGAGCAGCGAACGCTCATGAAACGCATCCTCAAGCAGTTAAACTTGGATCCTAAAAAATGGAATGAACGCACTATTTTGGGAACCATTTCCAATGCCAAGAATGATCTGATTGACGATGTTGCTTATGCTGCCCAGGCAGGAGATATGTACACTCAAATTGTAGCAAAGTGTTATACGGCCTATCAGAAAGAACTTCGTCAGTCAGAGTCGGTGGACTTTGATGACTTGATTATGTTGACTCTGCGTCTCTTTGATCAAAATCCCGATGTTTTGACTTATTACCAACAGAAGTTCCAGTACATTCATGTTGATGAGTATCAAGATACCAACCATGCCCAGTATCAACTCGTTAAACTCTTGGCTTCTCGTTTCCAAAATATCTGCGTAGTAGGGGATGCTGACCAGTCTATCTACGGTTGGCGTGGTGCTGATATGCAGAATATCTTGGATTTTGAGAAGGATTATCCTCAAGCCAAGGTTGTTTTATTGGAGGAAAATTACCGCTCAACCAAAACTATCCTCCAAGCAGCTAATGATGTCATCAAAAACAATAAAAATCGTCGTCCTAAGAATCTCTGGACTCAAAATGCGGATGGGGAACAAATTGTCTACTATCGTGCTAATGATGAACAAGACGAGGCTGTCTTTGTCGCCAAAACCATTGATGAACTTGGTCGTAGTCAAAACTTCCTTCACAAGGACTTTGCAGTTCTTTACCGTACCAATGCCCAGTCTCGTACCATTGAAGAAGCTCTGCTCAAGTCCAATATTCCTTATACTATGGTCGGTGGAACTAAGTTCTATAGCCGTAAGGAAATCCGTGATATTATCGCATATCTTAATCTCATCGCCAATTTGAGTGATAATATCAGTTTTGAGCGGATTATTAATGAACCAAAACGTGGCATTGGACCAGGAACAGTAGAGAAAATCCGTGACTTTGCCAACCTACAAAATATGTCGATGCTTGATGCTTCAGCTAACATCATGTTATCAGGGATAAAAGGTAAGGCAGCTCAGTCAATCTGGGATTTTGCAAATATGATTCTGGATTTGCGGGAGCAACTGGACCAATTAAGCATCACCGAACTTGTTGAAGGGATATTGGAAAAAACAGGCTACGTGGATATTCTCAATGCCCAGGCGACTTTGGAAAGCAAGGCTCGGGTTGAAAATATCGAGGAGTTCCTTTCTGTTACCAAAAACTTTGATGATAATCCAGATAATCAAGAAGAGGAAACTGGACTGGATAAACTCAGTCGATTCTTGAATGATCTTGCCTTGATTGCAGATACAGACTCGGGCAGTCAAGAGACATCAGAAGTAACCTTGATGACACTCCATGCTGCCAAGGGACTGGAGTTTCCAGTTGTATTCTTGATTGGGATGGAAGAAAATGTCTTTCCACTTAGTCGTGCAGCAGAAGACATGGATGAACTAGAAGAAGAACGCCGTCTAGCCTATGTTGGTATCACGCGCGCAGAGAAAATTCTCTATCTGACTAATGCTAACTCACGCTTGCTGTTTGGTCGAACGAACTATAATCGCCCAACACGCTTTATCAATGAGATTAGTTCAGATTTGTTAACTTATCAAGGATTGGCGCGTCCAGCTAATAGTAGCTTCAAAGCATCTTATAGCAGTGGTGGTGTCGCCTTTGGTCAAGGCATGAGCCTAGCTCAAGCTCTACAAGATCGCAAACGTAATGCAGCACCAAGATCAATTGAATCAAAAGGACTACCTTTTGGACAATTTGCATCTAATAGCAAATCGTCTTCCAGTGAAACTAGTTGGTCTATTGGTGATATCGCCCTTCATAAGAAATGGGGTGAAGGAACTGTGCTGGAAGTTTCAGGCAGTGGATCTACTCAGGAATTGAAAATCAATTTCCCAGAAGTCGGCCTCAAAAAACTCCTAGCCAGCGTAGCACCGATTGAGAAGAAGTAAGTTTTCTAAACGAATAAGATTCCCTCTTGCAATAACAAGGGGGATTTTTTCTGTTACTCTTATCACAAGATTGTGATAGTTTACATTTTCTTAACAAATAAGTTTTTTGCTTACACGATTAATACAAATAGTGTATAATTGAAACTGTTTTTGAAAGGAGAAGAAAATGACTGAAAAACAAATGAAAACTTTAGGTTGGATTGCAACCTTTATGTCTGTTATGATGTATATCTCATATATTCCACAAATTATGAACAACCTTGCGGGTCAAAAAGGAAACTTTATCCAACCAGCAGTAGCTGCAATTAACTGCAGTCTCTGGGTTTATTACGGTCTCTTTAAAAGAGAACGTGATATTCCTCTGGCAGCAGCTAATGCACCAGGTATTGTTTTTGGACTTATTACCGCGTTGACAGCTTTATTCTAAAACATAAAGTAAACTCTTCTTCGTATCTAGTTATGAGGGAGCGTTTTTCTTTATCAGAAATTCCTAAAAAAACATGATATAATACTATTAGAAAGGTTGGTGTTTATGGCTAGAATACTTATCATTGAAGATAATAATGAGATCCAGGAAATTTTGAAGACTCTTCTTTCTAAGGAACATGAGGTGATTCAAGCTTTTTCTGGTACTGAAGGAATGATTCGATTTGAGCAAGGCAACATTGATCTAATCTTGCTAGATATTATGCTTCCAGGCAAAAATGGCGATCAAGTTTTAAAAGCCGTTAGAAAAGATAGCTCAGTTCCTGTCATCATGCTAACTGCCCTAAGTGATAAGAAGCTCATCAGCCAATATCTCTTAGATGGTGCCAATGATTATATTGTAAAGCCTTTTGATTTAGATGAAGTTTTTGCGAGAGTTATGGTTCAATTACGTCAAAATAGTGACAAGCAACCAGCTGAAATCGAACATCCTGACAAGTTGATTCAAGAGTTAAAAAATATTCAATTTGATGCAGATAGTTTTGAAATCAAAAATAGCCAGGAAACTATCCGCCTAGCTAAGAAAGAATGTTTGATTCTCCAAACCTTACTGGGACATCCAAAGAAAATTTTTACGAAAGAAGAACTCTATGAGTTGGTCTGGGAGGATACTTATTTACCAGGCGACAATACTCTCAACACTCATTTAAGTAATCTCCGTAAAAAATTAGGCCAACTGGATCCAGAGCAAGAGTATATTGAGACTATCTGGGGAGTTGGTGTTCGCCTAAAAGGAGACGAGCGATGATTTACATTTTACTATCTTTGCTAGTGCTGGTCATTATCCTATTGACCATATGGTTGATTCGCTATCATTTAGCACTCGTTAACTTGAGCCAACAGATTGAAGATAAGATTCTTACTGGAAGTATGAAGAGAATCGGAGTGTCAACTTTCTCCAAGGATTTTTTACATCTTTACCAGCAAATCAATCATCTCTTTCAAGAAGTTGAGCAGTCACGCTTGATTATGAAACGTGAAAAGCAGACTTTGGACATGGCTATTAGCAATATTGCACATGATATTCGAACCCCTTTAACGATTGCGTCGGGTTATACTCAGCAATTGCTTAAAACAGAAAATCCTGAGTCTGAGAGTTTGAAAAAAATTGCCCATCATCTCAATCAAGTTTCAAAACGTCTAGAGGCTCTTTTGGACTATCGTCGATTAATGGAAGGAGCAGTTAAACCTGACTTATCTGAGTTAGAAGTCTCGACATTTATGACGCAAAAACTGCTGACCTATTATGATTCATTTCAGACGGCAAAGATTAACCTTGATTTACAAGTGGAACCTAGTTTGTATTTGCTGACTGATTCAGATTTATTAGAGCGTTTGTTACAAAATCTTATTGGCAATGTTCTAAAACATGGTAAGGATGAAGCGAGATTTTCTCTGAAGGAAGTGGACAATCATATCTGTTTGGAAATTGCTAATCTGGTTAAACAACCGATTCGTAAAATTGAAAATCTCAGTCAACGATTTTACTTTGAAAACCTCTCAGATACTGAAGAATCATCAGGTTTAGGTCTTTATATCACAGAAGAATTATCCCATCTACTTGGTGCAGAACTACAACTAAGTACTGATGGTGCTTGGTTTACAGTTAAGATACTCTTTTAAAACAAGCAACCTCCTCTGTTTGAACAGAGGAGGTCATTTTTATAAGCTTTTCTTTTTGAAAACAGCAAGTCCACTAATGGTAAAGAATAGGATAACAGTCACTGTAACGATAATGGTGTATAGAACGGCTTGACTATAGGCAGTCATGGCATAGGCAAAATTCAAGGATAAATAGCGTAAAATCTCGATATCTGGAAAGATAAGCATCGGCGTTGAAAGCAAGATAGAACTGATTAAATAGCCAATGAAAACAGCCAAATAAGAATGAGTCACATAGAGAATGAAGGAAACAATGGAAAGCCAAGCAAGAAGACATAGGAATTGAAGACCAATTGTTAGAAGGAGATTGCCAATAAATCCTTCTGGCATCGTGCCAACCCCGTTTAGGATAGTTGCTGGTACAAAAGCAATAACCAGACTAATAAGAATTTGCATTAGAGCGATACTTGCTAATACTACAGACTTGGCTAGGAAGAATTCTGTACGAGAAACACCCACTGTCAAACTATTTTTATAGAGTTTTCCGATAAGATCAACTCCTAGAACTAAGCAAGCAAGGATAATGCAGAGGAAAACTAGGTTTGAACCTTGACTAGATGCGTTAATCAGGGCTTGAATACCATCCCAGCCTTTACTTGGAAGTTCAGTTTCTGGAGGTGTTGTATCAACTGACATTAGATGTCCTGTAGCCCCAATAGTAGCTCCCATTAACATGAGTGCAAAGAGAACAATCTCTGTAATCCAAAAACCTTTGGAACGGAAAAGACGGTAAAAGTCTGCTTGAATTGTGTGTATCATGGTGTTCCTCCTATTTTACTAATTGTGTGAAGTATTCTTCAAGATTTTGACGAGCATAGTAAATCTCATCAACAGCGACATCTGCTAGAGTAAGTTCTTTGAGAATGCGTTTGACATCTTGTTCATGACTAAAAATATGAATCTCATTGTCTGAATTAACAACTTTAAATTCAAGATGCACTTTGTCTTTTAAGATTTGACTAGCTTTTTCTTTGTCACTTGTTTTTAGAACAATATAGTCTTCATTCAGTGTCTCAAATTCGGCCTTACTGATTTCACGAATGATTTTCCCTTGGTCTAAAATTCCAAAGCGATTGGCAACCAGATAGAGTTCTGACAAGATATGACTAGAGATGAGAATTGTTATTCCTAGTTCTTGATTCAGACGTTGAATCATTTGACGAAACTCTTTAATACCGATTGGGTCAAGTCCATTGATAGGTTCATCAAGGATGAGAAAGTCTGGTTTTGATAGGAGGGCAATAGCAATTCCTAGACGTTGTTTCATCCCAAGAGAGAAATCTCGAAAAACTTTTCTACCTGTATCTGTTAACCCCACATACTTTAATGTTTCCTGAATGACTTGATCGGCATTTGGGATATGTCGAATAGTACAATAGTACCTTAGATTTTGATAGGCTGTTAAATGATTGTGAGCTACTGGGGATTCAATGACTGAACCTACTCGAGATAGGGCTTTTGTGCACTCCTTATACCCTTGACTAGAAAAGAGGGAAATAGTTCCTTGGTCAGCAGATAATAATTGGGTAACGATTTTAATCAGAGTTGTTTTACCAGCACCATTCTTTCCGATAAGTCCATAGATATCTCCTTCTTTAACTGAGAGATTAAGATCTTGTAGAATGGGTTGTTTTCCAAATTGTTTGGACAAGCCATGGATTTCGAGGACTGTTTTCATAGTTTTCTCCTTTAACCTTTAATACTCAATGAAAATCAAAGAGCAAA
>NZ_KV795019.1:29114-86794 GCF_001808865.1 Streptococcus sp. HMSC061D10
TTTGAATTTGATTTTCGAAGAGTATAAGATGTTTTATTTTTATAACTCTAGTATAAAGCATAGATATCAAAGAATCGTCAAGCATTTCTAAAGAGTTTCTAAAGTTTTCAAATTTCTAAAAAATAAAAGCCCAGTTGGCTAGAAATACTAGTTGACTGGGCTTATTTTCTACAAAATATATTTCTCAATAGCGCGTGCAACACCATCTTCTTCATTGCTGGAAGTTACGGCATCAGCGAGAGATTTGACGAGGTCGCTGGCATTTCCCATGGCGATCCCCAGCCCAGCAAGCTCTAACATCTCAATGTCGTTATTGGCATCACCCATTGCCATGATTTCAGAAGGTTTGATATCCAAAATCTCAGCCAAACGAGAAAGAGCAGAAGCCTTGGTTGTGCCAAGTGGCATGGCTTCGTAGATCACTGGTTGAGAACGAACACCGCTAAATCTCTGACAAAGTTCATCAGCAAATCGTTGTTCAAAATCATCTGTTTCTTCCTTTGTACCTAAGAACATACCTTGGAACATACGATACTTCCCGCTAGTAGCTTCTTCCAGTGAGATTTCTGTCAGGTCAGAGAAAACAAGTGTCGCATCGTATTGAACGATAGGATTTGGTTTGCCTCCAAGAACGAAGTAGTGCTCTTCATCAAAGAGAGTTAATTGAACATCACTCTTTTCAGCAAGGTCATTGAGGTATTCGATGTCTGATTTGCTAAGTTCTCGCCAGTCAACAAGGCTCCAGTCACTGGTTTGGTGGGTAGAACAACCATTATTGACAATAACGTATTCATTATCCGTATCTAAACCGAGTTTCTTGTAGTAGGGGAGGACTCCGAAGAGAGGACGACCAGTACAGAGAACCAGTTTGACACCTTTTTCGATAGCTTTATGAATAGCATCAATATGAGCCTGAGGAATTTCCTTGGCTTCGTTGAGAAGAGTACCATCCATATCAAGAGCAAGTAGTTTAATCATAGTATTTCCTTTTCACGTGTTTTGCCTATATTATAGCATATTTTGAGGCAAATAAGTCTAAAGCTAAGTGAAATGCCATTTCTATTTAGGTTTTTAGTAGATAGATAACAAAAATATGATATACTAAATTAGTAATATATTTAATATTATGCTGATAATGGATAAAAAATCAGAGGACTTGGCATGAAAAAAAGAACAGTACAGATTTTACTAGCCTTGTTAGTAATTATTTATAGAAAGACATGGTTTTGGTGGATTTTTAATCATTTTGCAGGTAGGCTTGTACCTGCTAGTAGAGAATTTTTTCAAATTCTTGCTTTTTTAGAGCTCATCGTTACTTTTATAGCTATTCTTTATTTACTAGTATTCGAAGGTAGGAAAATTCTTGAGTTGAAGTGGAAATGGAGATATCCAGTTTATTTGCTTCTTGCTTATGGAGTCAATCATCTTTCAGGTATTGTGTTTTCCTTTTTAACCCCAGCAACGTCCAATCAAATGGCTTTAAATGAATTAGTTGAGATGACAGGGCGACAAGAGTTACTATATTTATTGCTTATTACTTGTCTGCTAGGACCAATTACAGAAGAATTGGTTTATCGAGGAGTTCTCATGAATACATTTTTGAAAGATTCACCTTGGTATGGAGATGTTTTACTATCAGCCTGTGTCTTTGGCTATGTGCATGTTTCTGATGGTATAACACCACTTGCCTTTTTCACCTATGCAAGCGGAGGAGCGATTGTAGCATTCCTCTACCGAAAAACTCATTCTCTCTATTATCCCATTTTGCTCCATATCATGATTAACATTTTAGCATTTTGGGAATTATGGGTACTCTTGTTTTCTGGTAGTTAGTGCTTATCGATCAATGAGAGTGGGATAGAAATCGGTAATTCATTAGAATTCGAATTCGTCGTCCCACCTCCGCACAGTTGAGTAGGGCTGTAAAAGCTGATGAAATCAGCGTAGTAGAGCCCACTCAACCACTGCGTCTTGCTCGACAATCCAAAGACAATTGAGAGGCTAGGACTTTTGTCCCAGCCTCATTCTTTTCTTGAGAAGTTCTAAGAACTCTCTATTTATAGGATTAGCAGTCAAAAAATGGTATAATATAGAGTAATGAAAAATTCCAACGAGGCTGAGATGAAATTACTTTATACTGATATTCGGACTTCTTTGACAGAAATCCTGACCAAGGAGGCTCAAGGACTGGTTGCCCAAGGCAAACGAGTCTTTTATATTGCCCCTAACTCTCTATCTTTTGAAAAGGAACGCGCCGTGCTGGAGTACTTGAGTCAGCAGGCTTCTTTTGCTATTACAGTCACGCGCTTCGCTCAAATGGCTCGTTATCTGGTCTTAAATGATATTCCTGAGAGGACTAGTCTCGATGATATCGGTCTTGGTATGGCTTTCTATAAGTGTCTGTCCGAGATTGATCCTAAGGATTTACGTGTTTATGGGGCTATTAAGCAAGATCCGCAATTCATCCAGCAACTGATTGAGATTTATCATGAAATTTCAACTGCAAAGATGAGTTTTTTGGACTTGGAAAGATTGACAGATGCTGATAAACGCTCTGATTTACTCTTGATTTTTGAAAAGGTAACAGCTTATTTAAATCAAGGTCAAGTTTCACAGGGGAGTCCATTATCCTATCTGATTAATGCTATCGAAGAAAACAAGGTAAGTAGTGATTTTAGTAAGATTGCTCTAATCATTGATGGTTTTACCCGATTTTCTGCAGAAGAGGAACACCTAGTGGATTTGCTTCATCGTAAGGGTGTTGAGATTATTATTGGTGTCTATGCAACTAAGAAAGCCTATAATAGCCCTTTTAGTGAAGGGAACCTCTATCAAGCCAGTGTTGAATTTCTACGTCATTTAGGTTTTAAATATCAGACCAAGGCAGAAGATGCATGTCAAGAACATGAAAATCTTGATGCTTTTGCCAAGGTCTCAAAATTACTGGAAAGTACTTATGATTTTTCTGAAATCAGCATAGATGTTGATGCTAAGGATAGAGAAGAATTGCAAATATGGTCTTGTCTGACACAGAAAGAAGAGTTAGAGCTCGTTGCCCGTAGTATTCGCCAAAAATTGCACCAAGAACCTGAACTAAGCTACAAAAATTTTCGTATCTTACTAGGAGATGTAGAGTCTTATAAACTGTCCTTGCAGACAATTTTTAATCAATATCAGATCCCTTTCTATCTGGGTAAAAGTGAGTCTATGGCTCATCATCCTTTGACTCAATTTGTAGAATCCGTTGGACGTCTCAAACGATACAATTTCCGTCAGGAAGATTTGATTAATCTGCTACGAACCGGCTTATATACCGACCTTGCTCAAGAAGAAATCGATAGCTTTGAACAATATATCCGCTATTTAGGTATTGATGGTCTTTCAAACTTTAAACAAGAATTTACAAAAAATCATCATGGAAAATTTGATTTAGAAAAATTAAATGAGCTGCGTGTCCGTGTCCTAAATCCACTAGAAACTTTATTATCCAGTCGTAAGCAAAAGACTGAAAATATCCTTACAAAATGGAACAACTTTTTGAAGGATTCCTTTGTGACTAAGCAACTGCAAATCTTATCTGATACAATGGAAGCGGCAGAACAAGAAAGACAAGAGGAGGTCTGGAAAGCATTTTGCCACGTAATGGAGCAATTTGCTACCGTATTTGAAGGTTCTCAGGTTACTTTAGATGATTTTTTGGCACTTCTTCATTCAGGGATGTCCTTATCAAATTATCGTACAATCCCAGCAACGGTAGATACGGTTCTGGTGCAAAGTTATGATTTGATTGCGCCTTTGACTTCTGATTACATCTATGCACTTGGCTTAACTCAAGATCACTTGCCTAAAATTAGCCAAAATACTAGTCTTTTGAGCGATGAAGAAAGAGAAGTGCTAAACCAAGCAACTCAAGAAGGTTCACAATTACTGATTACAAGTCAAGAGAACCTCAAGAAGAATCGCTATACCATGCTTTCTTTGGTCAATTCTGCTAGGAAGGAATTGGTCTTATCGGCACCAAGTTTACTCAATGAAAACGAGAGTAAAGAGTCAGTTTATCTGAAAGAATTGCAGGATTTTGGTTTTAGCAAGATTGAAAAGAGAATCGATCGAAGAAACTTATCAAAGGATGATATTGGTTCTTATCACAGTCTTTTGTCTAGTCTTGTTGCTTATCACCAGCAAGGTGAGTTGGAGACAAGTGAGCAGGACTTAACCTTTGTCAAAGTTTTAGCACGTGTTATGGGTAAAAAGTTGGAGGGTAAAGGTCTGGATAATCCAGTTCTGCCTATAAGTCCACGAAGTAAGACTTTAGCAGCAGATACTTTAGATGCCTTGTATCCTCAAGATCAGGATTTCTATCTATCAACTTCTGGATTAACAGAGTTTTATCGTAATGAATACAGCTATTACCTTCGTTATGTCTTAGGCTTGCAGGAAGAATTGCGTCTTAAACCGGATGCAAGAAGTCACGGGAATTTCTTGCATCGTATCTTTGAACGTGTATTGAAACTTCCTGTTGATACACCTTTTGACCGACGTTTAGAACAAGCAATCTCTGAAACTAGTCAAGAACGTGAGTTTCAAGCGATTTATCAAGAAAGTTTGGAAGCCCAATTAACCAAGGAAGTTCTTTTAGACGTTGCGCGTGCAACTGGGCACATTCTTCGTCACAATTCTGAAATTGAAACCATTCAGGAAGAAGCCGTCTTCGGTGGCAAGGAACAAGCCTTTATTCAGCTAGATAATGGTCGTAATGTCTATATTCGTGGTAAGGTTGACCGCATAGATCGCTTAAAGACAAGTGAAGCTATTGGTGTTGTCGATTACAAATCTTCTCTAACTCAGTTTAAGTTTCCTCTCTTCTATAACGGCCTTAATTCACAATTACCAACCTATCTAGCTGCTCTTAAGAAAGAAGGAAATACCGATTTCTTTGGTGCTATGTATCTAGAGATGGCTGAGCCAGTTCAGTCCTTACAAACTGTTAAAACTCTTTCAAAGGCTTTAGCAGAAACGACTAAGAGTATGAAATATCAAGGGCTATTTCTCGAAAAAGAGATAAAGAACCTTGGGGAACTTTACAATAAGAACAAGACCTATCAGTTGTCTGATGAGGAATTCCAGTTATTGTTAGACTATAATGCCCTTATCTATAAGAAGGCGGCAGAGAAGATTTTATCTGGTGAATTTGCGATCAATCCCTATACAGAAGATGGCAGAAGCATTGCACCCTATGTTCAACAATATCAAGCTATTACAGGTTTTGAAGCCAATTACCATCTGGGTCAGGCTAGATTGTTAGATAAGGTTGCCAATAGCAATGCCAAGGAAGCATGGTTTAATAAAATCAGAGAGGAGTTGGAGCGATGAAATTTTTATCCCAAGAAGAGATTGCAGTATTGCAAGTAGCAGAAGCTCAGTCTAACAAGAAACCCAAGAAAACAGCTGAACAAATTCAAGCTATCTATAGCTCTGGTCAAAATATTCTGGTCTCAGCTTCAGCTGGTTCAGGGAAAACCTTTGTCATGGCTGAACGAATTCTTGATCAACTAGCGCGTGGTGTTGAGATTCGCCAACTCTTTATCTCAACCTTTACGGTAAAGGCAGCAACCGAGTTAAAAGAACGCTTGGAAAAGAAAATCAGCCAACAAATCCAAGAGACTCAAGATATGGATCTAAAAAAACACCTCGGCAGACAACTAGCTGATTTACCAAACGCTGCGATCGGGACCATGGACTCTTTTACTCAGAAGTTCCTAACCAAACATGGCTATCTTCTCGACCTTGCTCCAAACTTCCGCATTCTTCAGAATGAAAGTGAGCAGTTCCTCTTAAAAAATGAGGTCTTTCGTCAAGTTTTTGAATGTCACTACCAAGGTAAAGAACAAGAACAGTTTAGTCAGCTGGTCAAGAACTTTGCGGGTAAAAGTAAGGATGCGCGTGGTTTGCGTAAACAGGTCTATATGATTTATGACTTTTTACAATCCACTAGCAATCCTCAGGCTTGGCTAGAAAATTCTTTTCTAAAAGGCTTTGAAGAGGCTGATTTTACAGTTGCTAAAGAAAACCTTGCAGAGGATTTAAAAGAAAGACTTTGGGATTTGGAAAGTTTCTTCCGTTACCATCTAGAGAATGATGCTAAGGAATTTGGGAAAGCAGCCTACTTAGAAGCTGTCCAACAAGTTCTTGATGAAATCAGTTCTTTAACTCACGAATCAACTTTTAATCAATATCAAGAAGTTCTAGAGCGAGTTGTAAGTATTTCTAAGGATAAGGGGGGCCGTGCTCTTACAAATGCTAGTCGCAAGGCTGAACTTCAAGAACTGAAAGAAGCATACAACCAAGAGAGAAAAGACAAGTTTGAAAAGCTGAACGCATTAAATGACCAAATTACTTTATTGAAATTCCAAGAAGAATATCATCAAGAGTCTTGGGACTTGGCTAAGACTTTCCAGGTCTTCATGAGAGATTTTGTTGATGCCTATCGAAAGCGTAAACGTGAAGAAAACGCCTTTGAATTTGCTGATATTAGCCACTATACCATTGAAATTTTAGAAAACTACCCTCAGGTTCGTCGAGAATACCAGGAACGCTTCCACGAAGTCATGGTCGATGAGTACCAAGATACCAACCACATCCAGGAAAGAATGCTGGAACTCCTCTCTAACGGGCATAATCGTTTTATGGTAGGAGATATTAAGCAGTCTATTTATCGATTTAGACAGGCAGATCCCCAAATCTTCAATGAAAAATTCTACAGTTTTGCTCAAGATGGCAAAGAAGGTCAGTTAATTCTACTTAAAGAAAATTTCCGTAGTAGTTCAGAAGTTCTTGATGCTACTAATGACGTCTTTAAACATCTTATGGACGAGGAAGTTGGAGAGATTTCTTATGATGGTATGCACCAGCTTGTTTTTGGAAATACTGATATTCAAGCAAATCCTGAAAACAAGGCAGAAGTTCTCTTATATGATAAGGATGATGATAGTGATGACGATGAGGAATTAGTAACCAACAAACTGACTGGTGAAATGCGGATGGTGCTTAAGGAGATAATTCATCTTCATAATGATAAAGGTGTGCCATTCAAGGACATTGCTCTTTTGACTGCAAGCAGAAGTCGCAATGACCAGGTTCTACTTGCCTTGTCTGAGTATGGGATTCCAGTCAAGACAGATGGTGCTCAAAGCAACTATTTACAGTCTTTAGAAGTCCAAGTCATGTTAGATACCCTTCGTGTCATCCATAACCCTCTTCAAGATTTCGCTTTAGTAGCTCTCATGAAGTCTCCTATGTTTAGTTTTGATGAAGATGAATTGGCTCGATTAGCCCTTCAGAAATCCGAGGATAAGGTTCAAGAAAACTTTTATGAGAAACTAGTCAATGCTCAGGAGAAAATTGGTCTTCAAAAGGATTTAATCAAAGCTGAATTACAAAAGAAGCTAGGTATTTTCATGGCAACCGTCCAAGATTGGCGTTTGTATTCCAAAACGCATTCACTTTATGATCTCATTTGGAAAATTTATAGCGACCGCTTTTACTATGACTATGTTGGTGCTTTACCAAATGGACAGGCCAGACAGGCAAATCTCTACGCCCTTGCCCTAAGAGCCGATCAGTTTGAAAAGAGTAATTTCAAGGGATTATCTCGCTTTATTCGAATGATTGACCAAGTCTTGGAAGCCCAGCATGATCTTGCCAATGTCACTGTGGCACCACCTAAGGATGCTGTAGAACTAATGAGTATTCATAAGAGTAAGGGGCTTGAGTTCCCTTATGTCTTTATTCTCAATATTGATCAGCAATTTAACAAGCAAGATTCCATGTCTGAAGTTATCCTAAGTCGTAAAAATGGCCTTGGTCTTAAGTACGTAGCTAGAGTAACTACAAATGCAAAAGAGGAATACGTTCCATCTACGATTAAATTATCTATCCCTAGCTTGACCTATACGCAAAATGAAGAAGAACTTCAATTAGCAAGCTATTCTGAACTCATGCGTTTGCTTTATGTAGCCATGACGCGTGCTGAGAAAAAATTATATTTAGTCGGAAAAGGATCTCGAGAAAAGTTGGAGTCTAAAGAATATCCGACAAATGGAAAAGGTCTTTTGACTCGAGAAACTAGACTAGATGCTACTAATTTCCAGGACTGGATTTGGGCGATTTACCAAGCATTTACGAAAGATGATTTGCACTTCACTGTACTTTTTGAGGGTGAAGAAGACTTAACCAAGGAAGCTATCGGAGTCTTGGAAAATAAAAGTAAGCTTCAAGATCAATCTCAAGCAGATAACCGTCAATCTGATACCATTAAGGAAGCTTTAGAAATGCTGAAAGAAGTGGAAGTCTATAATCAAGTCCACCGAGCAGCAATTAATCTTCCAAGTGTTCAAACGCCAAGTCAGATTAAAAAATTCTATGAACCCGTCATGGATATGGAAGGCGTAGTAGTGGCTGGTCAAAGTCAACTAAAAGAAAGCACTGTTCAATTCAACCTTCCTGATTTCTCTAAAACTAATAAAGTTACTGGTGCTGAAATTGGTAGTGCTACCCATGAACTCATGCAACGAATCAATCTCGATAAAAAACCTACATTAGAAACCTTGACAGAAGCTCTGGAGCAAGTTCAAGTAAGTTCGGATGTCAAATCCAAAATCAATCTAGGAAAAATTTTGTCCTTCTTTGATACAGCTCTAGGTCAAGAGATTCTTGCAAATCAAGATAAACTCTATCGAGAACAACCTTTCTCAATGTTAAAAAGAGACGAGAAAAGCCAAGAAAACTTTGTTGTTCGTGGAATCTTAGATGGGTATCTCCTCTACGATGACAAGATTGCTCTCTTTGACTACAAGACAGACCGTTATGAGCATGCTAGTCAGCTTGTTGAACGCTATCGAGGACAATTAGATCTCTATGCAGAGGCTCTATCTCGCTCTTATCAGATAGAAACAGTTGAGAAATATTTGATTCTACTTGGTAAAGACCAAGTAGAAGTCATTAAACTCTAAAAAGAAAGGAGACATCATGTCCATTCCTGTTCGAAAAAACTTATATGATGCAGTTTTAGAGGCATCTAAAGCCGATACTTGGGAACAAGCTACCAAAGAATGGAGTGAAGTTTCCTTGATTTTTAATGGAATCGGTCGAAGCAATTGTGTCTGTGGTAATGCTATTAAGTATGCTTATGAACTTTTTAACGGAGTTACTGGCAAACGTCTCTTTCCCATTGGGAGTGACTGTGTGCGTCATTTCCAAAGAATTAGCCTAGATCAACAGCTAGAAGAGGAGGAAAAACTTGTCAGAAAGCTTGAAAATCTAACCAGAAAGGCCCAGAAAAAAGAAGCCATTCGAGTTAATAAAACAGATTTTGATGAGCGACTGATCAACTGGCTATGGGAAAAGGGAGCTTTTAAGTCAAATCGAGGTAATCAATTCTCACCAGAAAAGGATTATCAACTCTTTTTGGAGGTGTTTCAAGGTGGAAGTTGGACTAAGGCAGAGCCTTTGAAGAAAGCTCGTATGGAAGAAGTTCTTGAGAAATTTATCAAACCTTTTCTACTTGGAAAATCTGACGATCAAATCTATCTAGTTAAACTAGGAAAAGAAAAAATTGACTATGAGCAAGAACTTCGCATCAAAGCTGAAAAGGAACGAAAGAAGCGAGACAAGATTGCAAAACAATATGCGGATAACCTGGTTCTAGCAATGGGACCAGCTGAACGTGCCTATCAGGATTACTTTGGACTGAGCGAAACACTGACTCTAGAGGAACGCCAGTGGGAAAAAATTCTCTTTGGTAAAAATCGAACAGAACGCTCTATCAAATCAAAACAGTACCAAAGAGAACTCGAAAAGGATCAACGGATTGCTAGTCAAGATCCCCATGAAAGAAAACAAAAGCAAGTCTGGTTGTTAAACTCTTATTTCCAAGATATTCCAGAAGAAAAAGCTCGCTTTTCTCGACTTTTAACCATGTATCGAAAAACTGGAGAAATCCCATTTTCAAGAGAATACCTATCTAATAATCTATTTGATTTTTTCTACAAAATGAAGGCTTTTGAGTTTGAAATAGCACCCGACCAGGTACGTGATTTTTTAAAGGAGTCTTTAAATGCAGAAAACCTATCGTCCGCACAAAAAACATGGATAGAAGGCATTTTAACTAACTGCATCAAACCCTTTTTAGAAAGAATGATAGTATAACGAGGAAAGCTAACGTTAAAAACGTCCTAAAAAGAGAGACTCATTATTGTTAAAATTATGTCTTAAGAGTATTTTACATAATTTAGTTTATGTATAAACTAAAAATGTTAGTATCAACATTAAAAAAATAGAAAGAAACTATGTCAAAAGAAATCGATATCGAATATTATCACCAACTAGCCTTGCAAAAACAAAAAGAGCATCGGAAGTTTTTAGGAAATCTGAAAAAGAAAGCACCTAAAAATTTGGATAAAATTGCCCTTCAAATCCATCAAGAAGTTTTTACTGAAATTGATTGTACAGCCTGCGCTAACTGTTGCAAGAGTCTTGGTCCAGACTTCAAAGAAGCAGATATCACACGTATCGCAAAATACTTTAAAATGAAATTGCCAGCCTTTGAAGCTGAGTTTTTGCAAGTAGATGAAGACGGTGATAAAGTCTTTAAGTCAATGCCTTGTCCCTTCTTAGGAGGCGATAATCTCTGTTCCATCTACGATGTCCGTCCAAAAGCCTGTCGTGAATTTCCACATACTGACCGTAAGAAGATTTACCAAATCAATAATCTTACTATTAAAAATACCTTAACTTGTCCAGCAGCCTATCTCTTTGTTGAAAAGTTAAAAGAAAAAATCGAATGAAGAAATCTTTATTCGGTTTTTCTGTATTTTATGGTGTAACATTGAACGTCCTTTCTCCTTTTTTAAAAAAACCTGTAATATTTCTAAATGAATTGGGTAATTGTTTGTTAATTAAGCGTTTACATGATATAATGTATGTGAAAAAATTATCAATCTATCGGATTTTGCTTATGCATTATCCCCTTTCATATCATATAAGGAGAAAAAGTGTATGAAAAAACTCACTAAATTTGGCATTATCACAATGTCTGTCTTTGCTCTAAATTTGGTTTCTCAGTCAGTAGTTCAAGCTGAAGAAACTAATAGCGAACCAGCAAATGTTTCAGTGACACTAGGTATTACTAATTCAACTGCTGCTGAGGACACTTCTTCAGTAGACAATATGGTTGCACCAGAGCCTACTAGTGACACCTCACTAAAATCAGACGAAGAGGATGCCAATGCTTCCTCACCTAAAACTGAAGAAATCTCAACTAATAGCGAAGCTACAACTGGCGGGAAAAAAGATTCAACTTGTCCTTCTGGGACTTCACCAGGCTCTGCCCCAGGCGCTAGTTGCGAACCAGATGGTAGTAATATCATTGATGAAGGTGGTTACGTCAATGTTGAAGGACTTCCAGCACATTTTAGTGAAGATGGTAAAAGTGTAGTCTATAATTACACTGTAGCCTTCAAAGGAATGCACTCAAGTGATCGTGGCCACACAGTCCGTGACATTCGTGTTCGTATTCCTAAAATTGCAGGTGCGAAGGCTGATTTCACTTTGATTGGAACACGTGATGCTAATGAAAATCCAGTATCTGTTAATGTCCCAATGAAAGAAATTACTAGAGATGAGATTACTGCAGATCCTAATCCTGAATCTAATTTAAACTCAAATTCATCAGTTATTCCAACTGCGGAAGAACTAGCAACTGGAAAGAAACCATCTATTGTTAATATGGAAGATGATGACTTAGGTGATGGAACTGTTAACGTATATGCTATCAGTTCAAAAACACTTAGATCAATAGCTTTTCATATGTCAGTAACTGTACCTTTGGAAGAAGCTAAGAAGATTAAGTACTTACCAATTGATGTTAGATTTCAATGGAAATGTAGCCAAGAAGGTGGAATCAGCTCTTATGAAGAAGGTTGTCAACATTTAGAAGAATATTCTCTCTATCATCCGTATTATGCAAACAGTAACGGAGAAGTGACTTATGGCGCCCTAGGTAATCCAAGTTTAGTAGATGATACTTATGTTCAGAATGATCATCTAATTAGGTCAGTTGCAAACCAAAATACTCATATCACACCAAATAATGGTGATTGGACAACTATTCCTCATGATGTTAATATTAATCCTGAGACATTCTTTAATTATGTAAAAATCTTCCATTTGAAATACGGTCGTCATGTTAAATATTATGCTTCAGAGTTTGAAGATATGGCTGACCAGGATGTTTCTACGCTTCACTATGGAGACGTAGTGGTGGATTATGTGATCAAAGGAACAAATCAATCTATCAAGGAAACTTATAAAGACACACCATTAACTTCTATTTATGGATCTGATGGAAATCTTGTGACCTATAATGCTGCTGAAAACGCAGATGAGCGTCCGTCTTCTATCACTGTAGATGGTAAAAAATACAATCTAGTTGGTGTTTCTTCAACATCTGCACCTGAAACAGGTCAGTTAAAAGAAGGTACAACTCATGTTATCTATGAGTATGAGAAAGAACCAGATCCAAAACCAACACCAGATCCAAAACCAACTCCGGATCCAAAACCAACTCCGGATCCAAAACCAACACTAGATCCAAAACCAGAGCCAGCTCCAAATCCTGTTCAACCAGAAAATGTTCAATCTACTGAGCAAAAATCAGCTCCAGAAAAAGCTCAGTTACCAAATACAGGAACTTCTGATTCGCCATTAGCTATGAATCTTCTTGCTATTTTAACTGGAATCTTTGGTATTTCACTTTTCAAAAAAAGTAAAAAATCAGAGAACTAAGTAAATAGTTTTAAAAAAAGTCATCCAAATTGGATGGCTTTTTAGTGTAGTGTCCAATATTTCTATAGTTAGAGTCTGTACCAAACAGATTTTATTTTTTTGGAATTTGTATATTTATTTTTATCTGAAAATTCAAACTAAATTTCTCGTTAAGTGACAAGCCTTTTTTTAAGCTTAAAGTTTTTTAAACCTAATCTTAAAGAAAACTGATATAAGGTATCTTTAAGCGATGTTCTGTATAGTTATACCATCATCAAAGAAAGAGGTATCGATATGAACTACATAGTCATTTCAGCTTATCAACCAGATAATAAACTTATCAAACTCATCGAAAAAATTCACGAAAAGAGTGATTTTCATATCTTAGTTATAGACGACGGCAGTTCATCAGAGTGCCAAAAAATCTTTGATAAAGCAAAACAATTTGCTACTGTCATTCGTCACCAGGTGAACCAAGGTAAAGGGCAGGCTCTAAAAACATCCTTTACTTATATCCAAGAACAAAAGATTTATGGTACGGTTGTCACAGCAGATGCGGATGGACAGCACAAGGTATGGGATATTTTCCGCACGGCTAATAAAGCTTCCGAAAATCCAAACAAGCTAATCTTGGGTGTACGTGCCTTTTCTGGAAAAGTTCCCCTTCGTAGCCGTTTTGGTAACAGCTTAACCAAAGCTCTCTTTAAGCTTCAAACAGGAGTAGGAGTAACAGATACGCAGACAGGTCTTCGTGCTTTTACGACAAACTTGATTCCTTTTATGTTAAAAATAGAAGGCCAACGTTATGAATATGAGATGAATATGTTGCTCGAAGCAACGAAAGAATACGAGATTCTAGAAGTGCCGATTGAAACTGTCTATATTAATGACAATGAGGCTTCACACTTCCGTCCAATCCAAGATGGGCTCATGATTTATAAAAATATCTTTAAATTTGCCTTATCATCTCTTAGTAGCTTTGTTGTAGACTATGTCGTTTACGCCCTAGCAATCTTGATTTTGCCGACAGTTCCGACGAGTCTACGAATCTTTCTAGCAAACGGAGTCGCTCGTGTGACTAGCTCTATTTTCAACTATTCTACAAATAAAAAACTAGTCTTTAAAAATGACGATAGCCTTGTGAAAACAGGGATAGGATACTTTGGTCTAGCAGTCGGACTCTTTATCTTAGACACGCTACTGATTCGTCTCTTATTTACAGTATTTGGTATCAACCTTCTGATTGCTAAAGTTATCGTCGGCATCCTTCTCTTCGCTGTTTCTTGGACAGTTCAGAAGAAATTCATTTTTAAGGAAAGGACATCAACTGTATTATGAAATTTTTAAAGAAACGCTATGCTTACGCCTCAGTTCTTGGCCTACTCTTGACAGGATCCTTTAGTTACTCAATGCTAAAGACCTTTGTCCTCGCTGAAACTATCTCGACAGTTGCCACAACTAGCACAAGTTCCAATGCTGCAGCAGCAAGTCAAGCTGCTAAGACAGCTACTGTCACTGACTCTAGTTATAAAGATGACAATATTTCCGTCAATTTGTCTGAAACGACGGTCAATAATACACAAGTCTACGTCGCTGATATTACTCTGAGGTCATCAGATTATCTGAAAACTGCCTTTGCTCAAAATGCTTATGGAACTAACGTAACTGCGAAAACCTCTGTAACCGCAGCTGACAACAATGCCATTTTAGCGGTAAACGGGGACTACTATGGTGCTAACTCTACAGGTTATGTTATTCGTAATGGAGTAGTTTATCGTGATACTGTTCGTGAAGATTCTAGTAATGGCGACCTAGCTATTTATAAAGACGGCTCTTTCAAGGTTATTTACGAAGATCAGATCTCAGCTGAGCAACTAGTAAATGACGGTGTCGTCAATCTATTAGCTTTTGGACCAGTCTTGGTCGAAAATGGTGAAATTGCAGTTGATACCAATACAGAAGTAGGACAGGCCATGGCTTCAAATCCTCGTACAGCTATTGGTATTATCGATGAAAACCACTATATCATCGTGGTTTCAGATGGACGTACCTCTGAAAGTGAAGGTCTATCTCTTTATCAGCTTGCTGAGGTCATGAAATCTTATGGAGCAAAAACAGCCTACAACCTTGATGGTGGTGGATCATCTACACTTTACTTCAACGGTCAGGTTATCAATAAACCAACGACTGGTGGAAACAAAATTTCAGAAAGGGCGGTGAGTGACATTGTCTACATCGGTTACTAATTTTGGCAAAAAACGATTTAAAAAAACGGTCATTTCTTATACACTAATCACTATTTTCTTCTTTGCATTTTCTAGAATTTATGAAGCTTTTAGTTTTGGAGAAACTTCTGTTCATATGCACTATTTATTTGCAGCACCTCTTGTAGGGGGGATTCTACTAGCAATCTTTCTCAAGGTTCTCCCTCATTTCTCTCGTATTAGTCTAAATCTATGGAATTCGGCAGTAGCGATTATTACAGCGGGTACACTTTTCCGTGGTATTGTTAACCTTTCAGGACGCTCAACAATCTTGGATGCACCCTACTGGTATGTTGGGATTGGTTTTGCAATACTAGCGATCGTTACTATTTTCATCAATCCAAACCTTTGGAAGAATTCTACTAAAGCAACCAAAACAAATCGCAAAGAAGTCTATGGTCAGGTATAATGTTATAAAAAAGTAGTCGTTCAGCTGATGTTCGACTACTTTTTATTGACTTTTATTTCTAAAATATTTTAAAAATATTACAAGTTCTTTTCTTCTGAAAGATACTACTTTTATATTTAACAGAATATTGTATAATATAGTGGATAAATACTGTTTTTTACACAATATATAGAAACATCAAATACACTATCTAGGTATTTGTAAGGAGAAAAGAATGAAAAAAATATTGCTGGCAAGTACAGTTGCCCTCTCTATGGCAGGTTTTGCAAAAACGACCGTCTATGCCGAGGATTCTCAAGCTACCAATAATGTTCAATCATCAGAAAAAATTGCTACCAATACAGTAAGCAATGAGAAGAAAAATCAAAGCGAAGCTGAAAAAGCAGCTTCTCAAACTCCAGAGACCAAAGAAAAACCTTCAAAAGAAACAGTAGTAGAGGTAGTTAACAAAGAAGGTTGGCAAAAAGAAAATAACCAATGGCGTTATTATGAGGATAATCAGCCCGTTTCAAATTGGAAAAAAATAGCAGGAGTCTGGTACTATTTTAATCAAGATGGCATCATGCTTAGTAATACTATTTTTAATGATTACCTATTGAATAATAGCGGTGCTTTGGCAGAATCTTCTTGGGTAAAAATTGACAACCAATGGTATTATGCCACTGAGGACGGGAAAGTTACTCGTAATAATTGGAAAAAGATAGCTGGTGTTTGGTATCGATTCGATGAAAATGGTATCATGATCAGCAATGCAGTTTACGATGATTATCTGTTCAAAGCAAGTGGTGTCTTAGCTGAAAATAGCTGGGTAAAAATTGGTGATAAATGGTACTACGGCGATCAAGAAGGAAAAATCAATCGTGACAAGTGGGCAAAGATTGATGGACAATGGTATCGATTTGATGAATCTGGTGTCATGCTAAGTGCTACTATTTATAAAGACTATCTTCTCAAGACTAGTGGAGCTATGGCGGAAAATGCCTGGACAAAACTCGAAGATAAGTGGTATTATGCTACAGCATCAGGAAAAATTATTCGCGACAAGTGGGAGAAAATCATCGGTTCATGGTACTATTTTAATAAAGACGGTGTCATGTTAAGTAGCCAATGGAAAGAGAAATACTATCTAAAAGATAGTGGGGCCATGGCCAAAAGTGAATGGATTTTCGATGAAAAATACAAGAGCTGGTTCTATCTCAAATCAGACGGCACCTATGCTGAAAATCAATGGGTAGGTTCTTACTATCTCAAATCTTTTGGTTATATGGCCAAAAATGAATGGATTTTCGATAAGGACTACAATGCTTGGTATTATCTAAAAGAAGACGGAGCTTATGTAACTGGTAACTTTACCATTAACGAGAAAGACTATACTTTCCAAAGCAATGGAAAATGGATTTCTGATACAGCAGCTTACTATAAAGTAAAACCAATTACAGCAAATGTATATAGCGCTTCTGGTGAGAAACTTAGCTATATTTCACAAGGAAGTATTGTAGCGATTGATGGAGCAGAAGCCAAAGACGGTCGACTTCCAGTCAAAATTTCAGGCCTTTCAGGATACATGAACAAGAGTGATCTAGTAGCGGTCGGCTCTGATAGTGACTTTATTCCTCACTATGCCACTGATGGTAACTATCTCTACCACGAATTGTCACCATACGCAAGTATCCGTGTAGCACCTCATAGTTCATCAATGGCAATTGGAAAAAAATACTATTCAGCTGATGGTATCAATTTTGAAAACTTTACAGTTGAAAATCCTTTCTTATTTAGAGATTTAAGAAAACCAAGCAATTACACAGCTGAAGAATTAGATAAAGTCTATTCTCTTATGAATATCAAGGGAAGTCGTTTGGCAGGTAAGGGTGCAATCTTTAAAGAAGCTGAAGAACGCTATCAGATCAACGCTCTCTATCTAATCGCCCATAGTGCCCTTGAAAGTTCATGGGGACGTAGCCAAATTGCTAAGGATAAAAATAACTTCTTTGGTATCGCAGCTTACGATACAACACCATATGATTCAGCTAAAAGTTTTGACGATGTTGATAAGGGTATCTTAGGTGCAGCCAAGTGGATTCGCGAAAATTACATCGATAATGGCAGAACATACCTAGGAAATAAATCATCAGGTATGAATGTTCTTTATGCTTCAGATCCATACTGGGGAGAAAAAATTGCAAGCATCATGATGTCAATTAACAGCAAGCTTGGTGAAAAAGACTAAAAATCATTAAAATCGATAACGACTGTATAGTGGTTATCGATTTTGCTTATCAAGAAAACTTGAGAAATGAACTTTATGAAGCAGAATTTTGAACATATACATACAAGAGGGATAAATTTAAATCGCATAGGGATCGACGCATACGCTTATGATTATTCAGTAATCCCAGACTTACTTGATAATCTCAAAGCCAATAATCAAATTATACTAGGTGGGGATGTTTTTTGCTACAAGAATGGCCAATTGAAACATACTTATGATCATTGGTATTACGAGAAACAAGATCCAACCATTGATAGCAGTAAATCCATTTTTCAAACAGAAAAATATATCAGCAACTATGTTAAAGATCATGGTGAATACTATTATTTTTCAATTGTTTTAGACAATGAGGAATTTAATTTGTGACTGATTGACTTAGAAAACATTTTACAATCGGCATTGAATCAAGCGTCAAATATGAGAAATCATGTTATAATAAAAGATAGTGATTTATTTTTAGAAAAAGGATATCTATTTAATTTTTAAATATGAAAGAATAGATACAAATCCAATAAAAGAAAGGAATTTTACAGAATGGCAACTATTCAATGGTTTCCTGGACATATGTCCAAGGCGCGTCGTCAGGTCCAGGAAAATTTAAAATTTGTTGATTTTGTGACAGTTTTAGTAGATGCACGTTTGCCCTTGTCTAGTCAAAATCCGATGCTGACTAAAATCATCGGGGACAAACCAAGACTATTGATTCTAAACAAGGCAGACCTAGCGGACCCGGTATTAACAAAAGAATGGCGTCAGCACTTTGAATCACAAGGCATTCAGACACTTGCTATCAACTCTAAAGAGCAAATTACAGTTAAAGTCGTAACAGACGCTGCTAAGAAACTCATGGCAGATAAGATTGCTCGTCAAAGAGAACGTGGTATTCAAATTGAAACCTTACGCACCATGATAATCGGTATTCCAAACGCTGGTAAATCGACTCTGATGAACCGTTTGGCTGGTAAGAAAATTGCTGTAGTTGGTAACAAGCCTGGTGTGACAAAAGGTCAACAATGGCTCAAAACAAATAAGGATCTTGAAATCTTGGATACTCCAGGGATTCTTTGGCCAAAATTCGAAGATGAAACGGTCGCTCTTAAACTTGCACTTACTGGAGCAATCAAGGATCAGTTGCTTCCAATGGATGAAGTGACTATTTTCGGTCTCAACTACTTTAAAACCCATTATCCCGATAAGCTTCAAGAACGTTTTAAACAAATGAATCTGGATGATGAAGCTCCTGAAATTATTATGGATATGACTCGTATCCTTGGTTTCCGTGATGATTATGATCGTTTTTACAATCTCTTTGTTAAAGAAGTTCGTGATGGAAAACTTGGTAATTACACATTAGATACATTGGATGATCTAAATGGCAACGATTAAAGAAATAAAAGAAGCATTAGCAAAGATAACTGATCTTGAAAGTCCCTTGTTCAAGGAATTTGAAAAAGATTCTCGTTCAGGTGTCCAAAAAGAAATTCAAAAGCGGAAAAAAGCCCTTCAAGCTGACATTGATGAAAATCTCCGCTTAGAGGCTATGCTTAGCTATGAAAAAGAGCTTTACGAGAATGGAATAAGCTTCATTGCTGGAGTTGATGAAGTTGGTAGAGGTCCCTTAGCTGGCCCTGTTGTTGCTGCAGCAGTCATTCTGCCCAAAAATTGTAAAATTAAAGGCTTGAATGACAGTAAAAAGATTCCCAAGAAAAAACATGAAGAGATTTTTCAGGCTGTCAAAGAGAATACCCTAGCAATCGGTATTGGGATTATGGACAATCAAGTCATTGATCAAGTCAATATCTATGAAGCAACTAAACTAGCCATGAAGCAAGCTATCTCTCAACTTGAACCTCAGCCAGAACATCTTTTGATTGATGCTATGAAATTGGATTTGCCGATTTCTCAAACATCCATCATCAAAGGGGATGCCAACTCCTTATCTATTGCAGCAGCATCGATTATAGCTAAAGTTACCAGAGATAAGATCATGGCTAACTATGACGAAGAATTTCCAGGCTATGATTTTGCTCAAAATGCTGGCTATGGAACTGCTAAGCATCTAGAAGGAATTGAAAAGCATGGTGTCACACCTATTCATCGCACCAGTTTTGAACCGATTAAAACGATCGTTTCAGAAAATAGTAAAAGATAATTAAAGGAGAGAATTATGGAGGAACAATCGGAAATACTTAGTTCCAAGAAAGAATTTGCCTTCGCGTCCAGTACGATCTTAGCTCAAGTAGGGCGAGGTATTATTGTCGGATTAGTCGTAGGAATTATTGTAGGATCATTTCGATTTTTGATCGAAAAAGGCTTTCATATCGTTCAAGGATTTTATCATGACCAAGAGAATCTGATACGGAATCTATTGATTATTTTATTGTTTTATATCCTTATTTGCTTACTTAGTGCCAAATTAACACGTTCAGAAAAAGATATCAAAGGTTCTGGTATTCCTCAAGTTGAAGCGGAGTTAAAAGGTCTCATGTCTCTCAATTGGTGGAGTATCCTCTGGAAGAAATACATTCTAGGTATTTTGGCCATTGCGAGTGGGCTTATGCTCGGTCGTGAAGGTCCTAGTATTCAGCTAGGTGCCGCTGGAGGAAAAGGAATTGCCAAATGGCTCAAGTCTAGCCCTGTTGAGGAGCGTTCTTTGATTGCTAGCGGAGCTGCGGCTGGACTTGCTGCTGCCTTTAATGCGCCGATTGCAGGGTTATTATTTGTAGTAGAAGAAGTCTACCATCATTTTTCAAGATTTTTCTGGGTTTCAACCCTGGCTGCCAGTCTGGTAGCAAACTTTGTCTCTCTTCTCATCTTCGGCTTAACACCTGTTCTGGATATGCCGGATGATATCCCTCTTATGAGTCTTAGTCAATATTGGATTTATCTGGTGATGGGAATTTTTCTTGGACTCTCAGGTTTTCTTTATGAAAAAGCCGTTCTGAATGTCGGAAAAGTTTATGATTGGATTGGCCAAAAGGTTCATCTGGATAAGGCCTATTATCCTATTCTAGCTTTTCTTCTTATCATTCCAGTAGGAATCTTCCTGCCACAGATACTTGGTGGGGGAAATCAAATTGTTTTATCTTTAACAGAACAGGATTTCAGTTTTCAAATTCTCTTAATTTACTTTATCATTCGCTTTATCTGGAGCATGATTAGTTACGGAAGTGGACTGCCAGGTGGTATTTTCTTACCGATTTTAGCATTGGGTTCAATACTTGGTGCTCTAGTAGCTGTTATTTGTGTCAATCTTGGACTTGTTAGCCAGCAGCAATTTCCTATCTTTGTTATCCTTGGAATGAGTGGTTATTTTGGGGCTATCTCAAAAGCACCTTTGACAGCTATGATACTTGTGACGGAAATGGTTGGTGACATCCGCAATCTCATGCCTTTAGGTATGGTGACACTAGTTGCCTACATCGTCATGGATTTGCTAAAAGGAGCGCCTGTCTATGAAGCCATGTTGGAGAAAATGCTACCTGAATCAGCAACTGATGATGGAGAAATTACACTGATAGAAATTCCGGTTTCAGACAAAATAGCTGGTAAACAAGTACACGAACTCAATTTACCACATAACGTACTTATCACAACCCAAGTACATAATGGTAAAAGTAAAACAGTTAATGGATCTACAAGGATGTATCTAGGTGATATGATTCATCTCGTGATTCCAAAAAGTGAAATTGGAAAAGTAAAAGATTTGTTGTTGTAGGATATGATGTTTACATAAATTATGTTACGTAGATTTAAAAATAAGTAAAAAAAAATTTTATAATTAATTAGCAAATCATTAGCATAAAAGATAAAATTAAGCTAAATTTCAAGTTCAAGTTATCCAGAAAGAAGAAATTATCTAGGTGAATTGTAGTCCAAACGCTTTTTAGGATAGTTGTTAATTCAATTTTCGATGTAGGCGACTTCTTTAGGAGTCGTTATCACGATTACTTTAAGTAGCTATTTGTGCGTCAATTTTTTAAAGAAGAACAGTTTTTTGGGGGAAAGAATATGCAGGTATTTCTTAAAGCGGACGTATTCCTTTCCATTATACACAGTGATGGATAGAGTCTTGCTTTCTCTGAATAATAAGGGGGGCATTGAAACGTAAAATTTTCTTTCAATTGTTAATAGAAAACTATGAACCTTTATTTAATAGAAGGTTTACTATATAATTTTAGAAATATTGGATAGTAAATTATATTATAGATTTTTCATTACTTTTCATACACCTAGTATGGTATAATAAAGTATCGTATAAATTGGGACATTTCCTATGAAGGTAACCGTTTAAACTTTAAAGAAACTTTCATTTAAATATTAAAGAGAATGAGTAAATTGTTGAGTACTGCATTCAAAAGTTAGATAAAAAAATTCAATTAAATAACGTCTTCATATTTTATCAATTTACGACTAAATGCTTACCTTGCTTAAGATTGTTTATTTTTAATTCCAACTAAAATATTTAGTTAATTTTTTTATATTTGTAAAGGAGATAATATGACCAAGTTAAATTGGGAACAACTTTTTTTTGATGTTCGAATTCGTGATCTTAATAATAATAATAATAATAATAATAAATTTTCCTCAAACATTGTTGATATACAGAATGAATTTGATAGAGACTATGCTAGAATTATATATTCTTCGTCGGTTAGACGACTTCAAGATAAAACTCAAGTTTTTCCACTACAACAAAATGATTTCATTAGAACTAGGTTGACACATTCTTTAGAAGTATCTTCACTGAGTGAATCTATGGGATGGCAAATAGCTCAAATTTTACATACAAGAAATGTAGAAGGATTTGAAGATTTAAAAAAACTAAAGCGTCTCCCTTCTCTATTGAAGGTATCAGGATTATTACATGATTTAGGAAATCCTCCTTTTGGTCATTTTGGCGAATATGTTATCAAAAATTGGTTCTCAAATTTTTTTAATGAAGATTCAAAAGAAAATAATAAATTAAACTATAGTACTTTAAAATCAGAAGAAAATATGATAACAGAAGATGAAAAATGTGATTTTAAATACTTTGATGGTAATGCGCAAGGTATTAGAATTTTATCACGATTGCAGCTTTTGAATGATGAATTTGGAGCTAATCTAACTTTAGCAACTTTAGCAACACTTATGAAGTATCCATGGTCTTCTTCAAATGTTAAGTGCAAGGATGAAAATATAGGGAAAGAAAAGTTTGGTTATATGTGTTCTGAGAAAACAATTAATCAGTTTATACTTGAAAATATGATGAATAATAAAGAAGAAGTCAGACATCCAGCAACTTTTATTTTAGAAGCAGCAGATGATATCGCATATATTATGGCTGATTTAGAAGATAGTGTAAAAAAACGTTTAATCACTTGGAATGATATTTATAGTGAAGAATTCAAAAGTGTTATAGAAAATTCAATTTCTGAGTTAGCTAAACGCTTTGATAAAATTGATAGATTTAATTATCAGAAACGTTTTGATACTTTTTCTAATACAATCAACAAGCTTAGTAAAGATATTCCTGACTATGATTTAATTTGTTCCCAAAATTTAAAATCATTTTTACAATCAATAATGATTTATGTTGTAATTGATAGATTTACTGATGAAGTTTATGACCAAATAATGTCTGGTAATTTCAAAAATGAAGCGCTCCTTAATATTGAACCATTGGAAAATATATTAAAGCATATAAAGGATTTAATTTTTAAAAAAGCTTTCTCATCAGCTGAAGTTTTGGAATTAGAGTTAGTTGGCGATACGGTAATTACTAAATTGTTAGATTTATTTATCCCTGCTATATTAAAAATTTCATGTAAAAATTCTACTAAGACTAAAAAAGAAGAGAAGTTAGTAAGGCTTATTTCAGATAATTTCCTCTATGTTCAGTGTTTGCCTAAGTCATTAAATGATAAAGACTGGCGTCTACGTATTAAAGAATTAACAGACTACGAAAAAATTCAAATCGTTGTTGACTACATTTCGGGAATGACAGATTCTTATGCTGTATCTTTACATAAAAAACTTATGAACGGTAGAATGTAATATCATGACAAATAAATTGAATTCAGATATTCAAATTAATATAAAGAAAGATTTAGAGAACTTAAATATCGCTTACTTTATTGAAAAATTGAATAAAGTGAGTGAAGTAATTATTTTTGGCGGATATATTAGAGATAAATATTTGCATGTTAAAGAAAAATCTAGGGATATTGATATTGTAGTAATTTTAAAAGACAATAAAATAAGTTTATACGATATTATAAGAGAAGAAACAAATAAAAATATTCGTATTAATGCATTTGGAGGATATAAAATATTTTTTGAAAAAATAGAGGTAGATATTTGGGAATTAAAAGATACTTGGGCATTTAAACACAACCAGCAACCTGTTAGAAATCCTAAATGGCGTGAACTAACAAATACTGTTTACACAAATATGGATTCAATAGCTTTTAATTATTCTACAGGAAGTCTAGAAATCTCTTCTGTTTTTAAGATAGATAAAACTCAAAAATATACATATGTAAAACACGTATCTAAAGTCAATCCAGATAAGGAACTTATTCTTGCTAAACTTTTAGTTTACAGAAAAAAATATGAAAACTATCTCCCTGAGTTTAAATTTGATAAATCAATTCAACAAGAATATATAAATTTAAGAAAGAAGAATAATTTACAAATTTTATATGATAAGCAACTTAAAAAATATCAAAAAGAATATTTTACACTTTCTGAACTCAAAAAACTAGTTGATTCATTTGAATTCTAAATTATTGGCTCTTTTCTACAAACCAAAGGCATTACGCTTGATAAGTTAGATAAGATTATTCGTTGCTTCTAATTGGGCATTGGAGTAGGATAATTGAAGGGCGTTGACAATCTTTTCTTTATCCTTGAAGAAGGTTTTAAAGACAGTCTGAAAAAAATGGACCTGCTTTAGATAGATCCAGAAATAAGCGTTTTTTCTTAACACTCAAGCGTTATGATTTTTGTCAATCATTAACTAAGAGATTCTATTTATTAGATTTGTGATTGAATCTTGCATTCCAATATGTCCCCTATAACATCTTTCCGAAAAACTATAATTTTCTTGAAAAATATAACTAACTATGCTATACTACTAGTATAGAAAGATTTGGAGAAAAAACATGAAACGCGAGATCTTATTGGAACGGATTGATAAACTCAAACAAGTCATGCCCTGGTATGTTCTGGAATACTACCAATCAAAACTAGCTGTTCCATACAGTTTTACAACCTTGTACGAATACTTAAAGGAATACGATCGATTTTTCACCTGGGTTTTGGAATCTGGTATATCGGATGCTGATACTATGGCAAATATTCCTTTGGATGTTCTGGAAAACATGACCAAGAAAGACATGGAATCTTTTATTCTTTACTTACGTGAACGTCCTTTGCTTAATGCTAATACGACTAAAAATGGAGTTTCCCAAACAACCATTAACCGTACACTTTCTGCACTTTCTAGTCTTTATAAGTATTTGACTGAGGAGGTTGAAAATGAACAAGGTGAACCTTATTTCTATCGCAATGTCATGAAGAAGGTTGCTACCAAGAAAAAGAAAGAAACCTTGGCGGCCCGAGCTGAAAATATCAAGCAAAAGCTCTTTTTAGGCGATGAAACAGAGGGATTTTTGAATTATATCGATGAGGAATACCCCAAAACTCTCTCAAATCGCGCCTTATCCTCCTTTAATAAGAATAAAGAGCGAGATTTAGCCATCATTGCACTTCTTCTTGCTTCTGGTGTTCGTCTCTCCGAAGCAGTTAATCTTGACCTTCGAGATCTCAATCTCAAAATGATGGTCATTGATGTTACTCGTAAGGGTGGAAAACGCGATTCGGTCAATGTTGCTGCCTTTGCGAAGCCTTATCTGGAGCAATATCTTGCTATTCGAGACAAACGTTACAAGACAGAAAAGACTGATACAGCCCTCTTTCTAACCTTGTATAGAGGTGTTCCAAACCGGATTGATGCTTCAAGTGTTGAAAAAATGGTCGCCAAGTATTCAGAAGACTTCAAAGTCCGCGTGACGCCCCACAAGCTACGCCACACACTTGCAACTCGTCTCTATGATGCTACTAAATCACAAGTTTTGGTCAGTCACCAGCTGGGACATGCAAGCACACAAGTTACCGACTTGTATACCCATATTGTCAATGACGAACAAAAGAATGCCTTGGACAGTCTTTGATAATACATAATATAAATTATGTAAAATAGTTTTGAAAAAGCGATAGATTTTTGATTATCTATCGCTCTTTTATTATTCTATAAAAATTCAATCCAATAATTTCTGTGTGACTCAATTATAACTGGCTTTCCCCAAAATGACTTTAGATAAGCCAGATTCGCAGGGCTATCAGGTCTTTTCTCTTCGTTGTACTTCTCAGCACTTTCTTTCGTTAAAAAGCATTTAACAGCTTCATATGGCGTACCATCGTTAGCTGTTCTATCAATACCCATATAAGCAATTTCATCACCTTTTTGAGGAATCTCAGTAAGAAGTTTTCCAATAAAGTAGACCGTTTTATCTTTCATTAATTCATAAGCTTTACTATTTTCAAGGCGTTTATTAGCTGCAGCATACATAATACAAAAACTATCAACGATGTCTTTCATCGGCAGTAACGCTTCTTTGCTAACAATAATTTCCTCAGGAGCAATTCCACCAATAATTAGGGCTTTAAAATGTGCTTGCTGAATAACATTGTCTAAAGCCATTCCCAGTGGGATTTGGACAGCTTGCAAACCTAATGGTTCTAACTCTTGTCTTTTCTTATCGAAGTGTTCTTGTGTGATACTAATATTCAAATCGTAAGGATTTGCAGATTCTTGGTTTTTAAAAAATGCTACCACAGTACGATCTAACTGTTCAAATAGTCCGAGATTTTCAATTGGAATTTTTATCATTGATGTTAGGCCTCATTTATTTAAATTTCCACTATATTATACTCCCATCAAATTTTAATATCAAGTTTGAACAAAAAAGAAATCCATATTACATGGATCTCTTTTGATTTTATTCTACAACTGCCTCAGCAATTTCTTCTGCAGTTATTCCTGCGAAGTAACGACCTAGGTTAATGGTTTGAAGTGCTTTAAGTACATCTTCGCGTTCGTATTTAACACCACGAAGGACTTCTTCTACAGCTGCTACGTCTTCGATACCAAAGAAGTCACCGTAAATCTTGATGTCTTGAATTTTTGATTCAATAACATTAGCAAAGATTTCAACCTTACCGCTTGGGAATTTAGTTCCACGACGGACATTGTATTCAGGTGATTTACCATAGTTCCAGTCCCAAGTCCCAAACTTAGTTTCTTTGATTCGATTAATTTCAGCCAATTCCTCATCTGAGAAGACATACTCTGTCATTTCAGGGTATTCTTTTTTCATGTATTCCAAAAGTAGATCACGGAATTCTTCAACAGTGATTTTTTCTGGCAACTCATCGATAATATTAGTTACTCGAGCACGAACTGATTTAACACCTTTAGATTCGAACTTATCTTTAGATACCTTTAGTGCGTTAGCGAGGACTGATAAATCAACATCAAAGAGAAGACAACCATGGTGCATGATGCGTCCATTGATATAGGCTTGAGCATTTCCACAGAATTTCTTGCCATCAATCTCTAGATCATTACGGCCTGTAAACTCAGCTTTAACTCCTAGTTGAGCCAAGGTATTGATAACTGGAGTTGAGAAGCTCTTGAAGTCAAAGGCCTTGTTTTCATCTTCTTTTGAAATGATGGTGTAGTTGAGATTGTTTAAATCGTGATAAACAGCTCCACCACCACTGATACGGCGGACTACCTCAATACCATTTTCTCGAACATAATCACGGTTGATTTCTTCGATCGTATTTTGGTGACGTCCTACAATGATAGATGGTTTGTTAATCCAAAGAAGGAAGATTTGATCCTCGTCCAAAAGGTGTTTAAAAGCATATTCCTCTAAAGCAATATTAAAGGCAGTGTCATTTGAATGATTGATAATGTATTTCATGATATCCCTTTATACGATAGAGACTGGAAAATATCTTTCCAGCCTAATCTATCTTCATTTTATTTTTTCTTAGGTGAATGGATAGCCATTCCAAGAACATCTGCGAATGCTTCGTACATAACTTCAGAGTATGTTGGGTGACCGTGGATTGTCTTAAGCATTTCTTCAACAGTGATTTCCATTTCGATGATGCTTGACGCCTCATTAATCAATTCTGCAGCTGCAGGACCAATGATGTGGACTCCAAGAATTTCACCATATTTCTTGTCAGCAATAACTTTAACGAAACCTTGAGCTGCATCTGATGCAATGGCACGTCCGTTTGCTGCAAAGTTGAATTTACCGATTTGGACATCATATTTCTCACGAGCTTGTTCTTCTGTCAAACCAACTGCTGCTACTTCAGGAAGTGTATAGATAGCTGCAGGAGTCAAGTTCAATTTTGCAACAGCGTGGTTTCCTTTAAGTGCATTTTCAGCTGCTACTTCACCCATACGGAAGGCAGCGTGAGCCAACATTTTAGTACCGTTGATATCACCTGGTGCATAGATACCCGGAACAGAAGTTTCCATGTATTCATTAACCTTGATACGGCCACGTTCTAATTCAAATTCAACATCTCCGATACCTTCAAGATCTGGAACACGACCGATTGAAAGAAGGGCTTTATTTGCGATGATATCATCTTTTCCTTCAACCTTGATACGAAGTTTGCCATCTTCTTCAATGATTTCTTGAAGTTTAGTGTCTGTCAAGATAGTCATACCTTTACGTTCAAGGATTAAACGAAGATTCTTAGATACTTCAGCATCCATAGCTGGAACAATACGGTCCATCATTTCGATAACGGTAACTTTTGAACCAAATGTCATGAATGCTTGTCCAAGTTCGATTCCGACAACTCCACCACCGATGATCACAAGGCTTTCTGGAACTTCATTCATTTCAAGGATGTCGTCACTCGTCATCACAAGTGAAGATTCCATACCAGGGACATTAATCTTGCTTACTTTAGAACCACCAGCAAGGATGATCTTCTTAGTTTCAAGCAATTCAGAACCATTGACTAAGACGTTCTTATCCTTAGTAATAGTACCGATACCTTTATGAACATCAACTCCATAGCTACGAAGAAGTCCTGCAACACCACCAACAAGAGTATTAACAACTTTAGATTTTGTTTCCAAAAGTTTGTCCATGTCAACAGTGAAGTTAGGATTTTCAATCACGATACCACGATTTGCAGCGTGACCAATATTTTCAATAATTTCAGCGTTATGAAGGTAAGTCTTAGTTGGGATACATCCGCGGTTCAAGCATGTTCCACCAAGTTCAGATTTCTCAACAAGAGCAACCTTACCACCCAATTGAGCCGCTTTGATGGCAGATACATAACCAGCAGGTCCACCACCGATAACAACGATGTCGTAAGCATCATCGCTCTTACCATCATCGTTTGAGGCGCTTGCTGCAGGTGCTGGGCTAGCTTCTGGTGCAGCTGCTCCAGCTGTAGGAATATTTTCCCCTTCTTCACCAAGATAACCGATAACTTCAGTAACAGGGACAGTTTCTCCATCACCTTTAAGGATTGCGATTAAGTATCCGTCTTCTTCTGCTTCCAATTCCATGCTGACTTTGTCAGTCATGATTTCCAAAAGGATTTCTCCTTCTTTTACAAATTCTCCGACTTTCTTATTCCATTGGACGATTTGTCCTTCTGTCATATCCACGCCGGCTTTTGGCATAATTACTTCTAAGGCCATATCTTACTTCCTTTATCTATATTTCTAAAATAAATACTTTAAACCAACATTGAGATTGGGTTCTCAATCAAAGCTTTTAAGTCTTTCATAAACTTAGCACCAGCCATACCATCTACGACACGATGGTCAATTGTCAATCCAAGACTCATAATTGGACGAATCACGATTTCACCATTAACTACAACTGGTTTCTCAACTGTTGAGCTAACCCCGAGAATTGCTGAGTTTGGTTGATTGATGATAGGACCAAATGATTGAACACCAAACATTCCCAAGTTACTGATGGTGAAGGTTGAGTTTTGCAATTCACTAGGTGCTAGTTTACCATCTAAGGTACGTCCAATGACGTCTTTAAATGCAACTACCAACTCAGACAAGCTCATTTTTTCTGCATTATAGACAACTGGTGTCATCAATCCATTATCCATACCAACTGCCATCGCAAGGTTGACATAATTGTGAGTGATGATTGTCTTACCATCTTCAGTCAACGAAGCATTGATATATGGATGTTTCATCAGTGTCTTAACAACCGCAAGTGAAAGCAGATCTGTAACAGTGATTTTCTTACCTGTTGCTTCCATAATCGGATCAAGAACTTTCTTACGAAGGGCAAGCATTTCAGACATATCTACATCGTAGTTAAGCGTAAAGGTTGGTGCAGTTAAATATGATTCAACCATACGTTGTGCAATAACCTTACGCATAGGAGTCATCGGAATACGTTCGATTTCACCATAAGGTGTTACGTTATCTGGAACTTCTTCCACTTTCTCAATTTGAGCAGGTGATTTAATCGTATCGTTTTCGATATTTTCAGGAAGAAAGGCTAAAACATCCTTCTTCATGATTTTACCACGATGACCTGTTCCTTGAATTTCTTGCCAAGCAATATTATGCTCTAGTGCAATTCGTTTTGCGAGTGGTGAAATGCGAACCACGTTAGTGTCTTTATATGTTTCCACGTCTTCTTTGTGGACACGACCGTTTGCGCCTGAGCCAGAAATTTCGTAGAGATTAATCCCTAAATCATCTGCTAATTTTCTAGCCGCAGGAGTCGCTCTTAGCTTATCGTCAGCCATGACCTCTCCTATTCTATTATAAGATATTAAGGACGTAGAGGACAAAGAAAAAATAGGAGATTGACGCTGTGTTCGATGAACACGAGGAAATCTATCTTTTTTTCACAGTCCTCCGTCCGGATTCAGTTATAAGATACTAAGGGCGTCAAAAGTCTCAGTGAAAATAGGAAACTTGACGAAGAAACTTTAGTTTCTAGGAAAGTTTATCTTTTTCACCCAGACTTTAGCCCGAGTTCAATTTTATGATGCAAAGGGCTTTTAGCCCATGCTCTAATCTAAGATATCAAGTACGCAGAGAACTCTGCACCTAAAAGATACAAAGTTTCTCGTCTTGTTAATTTTTTACATAATTTATGTTATGTATTATTGTTTGTTATACGTTTTACGGATGGCATCTTTGATGCTTTCAACTGTCGGAATCATTGCATTTTCAAGATTTTGTGCATAAGGCATTGGTACATCCTCACCTGCACAACGGCGAATAGGTGCATCTAAATAATCGAATGCTTCTGATTCTGAGATAATAGCTGAGATTTCACCGATAAAACCACTTGTCTTGTGGGCATCGTTGACAAGAACTACTTTTCCAGTTTTCTTAACTGAATTAATGATGATGTCTTTATCAAGTGGAACCAAAGTACGTGGGTCTACTACTTCTACTGAGATGCCTTCTTCAGCCAATTCTTCAGCTGCTTGCATGACACGACGAAGCATTTTACCGTATGTTACTACTGTTACATCAGTTCCTTCGCGTTTGATTTCTCCGACACCAAGTGGGATAGTATAGTCTGGATCAACAGGAACTTCACCTTTTTGGTTAAATTCTGATTTATATTCAAGAATGATAACAGGGTTGTTGTCACGAATAGAAGACTTAAGAAGTCCCTTCATATCAGCTGGTGTACCTGGAGCTACAACCTTCAATCCTGGGATATGAGTAAACCAAGATTCCAATGATTGTGAGTGTTGTGCTGCAGAACCTACTCCGTTACCAGCAGCACAGCGGATTGTGATAGGCACTTGACCTTTACCACCAAACATGTAACGAGTTTTAGCTGCTTGGTTGACGATATTATCCATGGCAATAACAGAAAAGTCCATGAACGTCATATCAACGATTGGACGAAGTCCAGTCATAGCAGCACCAGCAGCTGCTCCAGAAATAGCTGCTTCGGAAATCGGACAGTCACGAACACGTTCTGGTCCAAATTCCTCAAGCATACCTACAGATGTACCAAAGTCTCCACCGAAAACTCCGACATCTTCACCCATCAAAAGCACATTTTCGTCGCGACGCATTTCCTCAGACATTGCAAGGATAATGGTATCGCGGAAAGACATTAATTTAGTTTCCATATTTTCTCTACTTCTCCTTAGTCTGCGTATATATCTTCAAAAGCTGATTCTAGTGGAGGGAATGGACTCTCTTCAGCAAATTTAACAGATGCTTCCACTGCTTCCTTAACTTGTGCTTGAATTTCTTCAAGTTCTTCTGCACTAGCAATTTTATTCTCAACAAGGTACTTGCGAAGGTTTTCGATTGGGTCTTTTTCCTTCCACATATCGACTTCTTCACGTGTACGATATTTACCAGGGTCTGATGATGAGTGTCCAAGCCAACGGTAGGTCACACTTTCGATTAAGACAGGGCCTTTACCAGAACGAACATGGTCGACTGCTTTCTTAAATCCTTCGTAGACATCGATAACATTGTTACCGTCTTCGATAAACATTCCAGGAATACCGTAAGCAGCACTACGCTCATGGATATGCTTGACATTTGTCATTTTCTTAATATCAGCAGAGATTCCATAACCGTTATTGATACAGTAGAAAATTACCGGAAGATTCCAAATTGAAGCCATATTAACAGCTTCGTGGAAAACACCTTCGTTTGTTGCACCGTCACCAAAGAAGCAGACAACGATTTTACCAGTGTTTTTCATTTGTTGAGTAAGGGCTGCACCTACTGCAATCCCCATACCACCACCTACGATACCATTGGCACCAAGGTTACCAGCATCTAGGTCTGCGATATGCATAGATCCACCTTTACCTTTACAAGTTCCAGTGTATTTACCAAGAATTTCAGCCATCATCCCATTGAGGTCGATTCCTTTAGCAATGGCTTGCCCGTGACCACGGTGATTTGAGGTGATGAGGTCATCCTCGTTTAGAGCCAACATAGCCCCAACGTTAGCAGCTTCCTCACCAACAGAAAAGTGCGTCATTCCTGGCACTTTTCCTTTTTTTACTAATTGAGCAATTTTTAAGTCCATACGACGAATTTCTTCCATCTTACGGAACATCTCAAGCAAAAGATTTTTATCTAAAGTTGACATAATCTTGCCTTTCTAAGTTTAAATTCTTATAGTTCTATTTTACTGTATAGGTTAATTTGTGTCAAAAAATATGCCTGCAATTTTTCACAATATAAAAAAAGAAAAGTCAGTAAAATCAAGACTTTTCTTTATATAAAATACAAATTTCACAAGTTATTTTTTCATCATTTTTCAACAAATTATTTGAATCTTTTCATAATAACTTGTAAACGCCACTGATAAAGAATTCCACTTACCATTAAACTAATGATGAGAGCAATCCAATAGGAGTACGCACCTAAACTAGTCGAATAATCAAGATATAAGCCAAGCGGAATCCCAACACCCCAGTATCCAAGAAGACCAAGGCAAAAAGGAACAATCGTATCCTTGTAACCTCGTAAAATCCCTTGTAATGGTGCCGCAAATGTATCAGCTAACTGGAAGAATAAGCTATAGGTCATAAAAGAAGCTGTTAGTTGGATAAATTCTGGATCATGACCATAGAGACTGGCAACATTTTCTCTAAAAACATACAGAAAAGAAAGTGTTAAAACTGCAAACACCATAGCTGCTAAACGACCAATATGGATATACTGTTTTGCATCGTCTAACCGTTTAGCTCCTACCTCAAAAGAAATCACAATAGCCATTGCTGTTGAAATGCTCATAGGAAAAGCGTACATGAGAGATGAAAAGTTCATGGCAGACTGATGACTAGCTATTATCAATGATGAAAACTTCGCCATAATCAAGCCGACGGCTGAAAAAATAGCAACTTCTGCAAATACAGTTCCACCAATTGGTAGACCAAGATAAATAGCTTCCTTGATTTTTTTAATTTGTATGGGCATAGGTCTTTGGAGTTGATATTCCTTGAGCTTTTTATGCTTTAACAAGACCAAAACCGAAATCAGCAACAAAGCCCAGTAGGCAAGGGAAGTCCCTAGACCTGCTCCTGCACCTCCTAACTCAGGAAAACCAAAAGCTCCATATATTAGTAAATAGTTAAATCCACTATTTAAAGGAAGTAAAAGAAGCATGAGATACATAGACAATTTTGTCAGTCCTAGCGTATCAAGTAGCGAACGAATAACACTAAAAAGTAAGAGAGGAATAATACCGATGGCTAAGAGCCACAGATAACGTATGGCAACGCTGGATACAGCCACTTCCAGTCCCATGAATTGTAACACAATTGGTGCTAAAAAGAAAACCAAGCCAAAAAGTACGATAGATAAGGCTAAAGCCAAATAAAGAAATTGATAAAAATCCGAAGAAACTTCTTTCTTTTTTCCTTGTCCCAAATGGTGACCAATAATAGGGACCAAGGCTGAGACAATTCCAGTCAAAAAGGTAAAGAAAGGATTCCATAAACTAGTTGCAATTGAAACACCCGCTAGATCGAGAGTATTATATTGGCCCGTCATCGTGGTATCGACAAAAGATGCGGAATAATTAGCGAATTGATAAATTAAAATAGGAAAGAAAATTTTTAAAAATAAGATGATTTTGTCTTTAATAGTTTCTGTTGAATGCATACCTACTCTTTCTACTCCTTTGCATCCAAGCCAAAAAGCTTTAAGCCGTATTTTCTCAAGCTCAAAGGTGGATTACTAGTTTTTGATGTCGTGTGCCAGCAATTACATGAGGCGCAATAATAGCTTCTAACCAAGCCACCATTATCATACTCTACAGCATGATCAGCTTTTTCCTTGGTTTCATACTGAATTTTAGCACGGTTAGCGGCTTGACAATATACTCCATGGCAAGCATTTCGTTTACGATTTCTAAGTTTACGAAAATAATTCATCCTCAAGCTCCTAATCTGCTTGATAAACGATTTGTCCCATACAGATAGTATATTTAACCTGCCCTTTTAATTGTTCACCAATAAATGGAGAATTAGCTGCTTTAGAAGCAAAATGCGTATCAACAATTCGGTCAGCTTTATCATCGAAAATTGTAATATCAGCTGGGCCGTTTTCAGCCAAATATCCTGCTTCAAAATTATACAATTTGGCAGGGTTTACTGTCATTTTTTCTAATAATTCCATCAGGGTTAGCTCACCAGCTTCTACTAAGTAAGTTAAACCGAGTGACAAAGAAGTTTCTAAACCTGTCATACCTGATGGAGCTTTGGTAATATCCTCAACATTTTTTTCGTCAGCATGGTGAGGCGCGTGGTCAGTAGCAATGACAGAAATGACTCCAGATTTAAGCCCTTCAATAACTGCACGACGGTCAGACTCCAGACGAAGAGGTGGATTCATCTTAGCGTTACTTCCTTTAGTCAAAAGAAGAGCTTCAGTCTTAGAAAAATGCTGGGGAGCTACTTCTGCAGTTACGTTTGCTCCCATATTTTGAGCAAATTCCACAACTTTGACACTTTCTTCTTTTGACAAATGCTGGATATGAACATGAGCCTTGGTTGCATAGGCAATCATGACATCACGAGCTATCATAGCGTATTCTGCAACCCCGGTAGCACCGCAGATATGGAAATGTTCTTTAGCGATGTTTTCATTAAAACCTAGCGTACCATTCAGTCCAGGATCTTCTTCGTGCAGACTGATAAAGGTGTTTAACTTTTTAGCCTCTTCCATAGCTTCCTTGACCACTTTACTGCTTTCAAGTGGAATCCCATCATCAGAAAATCCAACAGCTCCAGCTTCTAAAAGCGCCTTAAAGTCTGTCAAATCTTGGCCATTAAAGTTCTTGGTAATTGTTGCTACAGATTTAACGTTGATCTTTTCCTTTGCCGCAGATTGAAGAACTTCTTGCAAAGTCTCAACATCTGAGATGGTTGGATTGGTATTAGCCATCATAACGACAGTTGTAAATCCACCTGCAGCTGCTGCAAGTGCTCCTGTATGAATGTCTTCTTTATGAGTTTGACCAGGTTCACGGAAATGAACATGGATATCCACCAATCCAGGCGCAACTACAAGACCAGTAGCATCTATGATTTCTGCTCCTTCTTCCGTGATCTCAAACGCAATTTTGACAATTTTCCCATCTTGGACCAAGACATCACACACTTGATCCAAACCAGACTTAGGATCCATTACACGGCCGTTTTTGATTACTAACATCGCTTTACTCCTTTATTCGTAGAAATCCACTTGGGTATCCAATAATTTATCACCATCATAGACAAATTTAGCTGAAAAGAAGGGTTTATCTTCTAAAAGCCACTCTACAAAGGTATGGTCCCCTTCCCAGGTCGGCTTACTTAAAACCTCATCGTAAGGAACCCATTCTAAGGTTCCTTCATTACAGTCAATCAACTCACCTTCAAACTCAGTTACTTTAAATACATAGGTGTACCAGTCAAGGTCTGGTGTAAACTCTGGAAAGGTGATAACTCCTTTTAATACTGGTTTTGCTTTTAGACCAGTTTCTTCAAGAATTTCACGAGCAGCACATTCTTGTGGAGTTTCCCCCCGTTCTAACTTTCCACCTACACCGATCCATTTCCCTTCATGGACATCATTAGGCTTTTTATTGCGATGAAGCATGAGCAATTCTTTTCCATTATCAATGTAGCAAATTGTCGCTAACTGGGGCATATTCTCTCCTTATCTAAGCCAATCAATTGGCTCTTGTCCACTTTCTTTTAAGAATGCATTGGCCTTGGTAAAAGGCTTGGAACCCCAAAATCCTCTGTAAACTGAAAGAGGACTTGGGTGGGCTGATTCGATAATCAAGTGCTGAGGATTTGTAACCAAGGACTTCTTCTTACGTGCATAAGCACCCCAAAGTACAAAAACTACGGGTCTATCAATATTATTGACAACCTTGATCACAGCA
This sequence comes from Streptococcus sp. HMSC061D10, assembly GCF_001808865.1. NCBI lineage: Bacteria > Bacillati > Bacillota > Bacilli > Lactobacillales > Streptococcaceae > Streptococcus > Streptococcus sp. HMSC061D10. Next base: position 65,895 of record NZ_KV795019.1, read on the forward strand.
TCTGTAAAAGGTTCCCATATCTGCCCAGCATGACCATTTGCTTGACCAGCAGGAACCGTCAAGCAAGCATTGAGAAGCAAGACCCCCTGCTCGGCCCAAGTAGTCAAATCATGTGAAGCTTTTAGACCAATATCATCAGCAAGTTCCTTTAGAATATTTTGCAAGGAAGGAGGTGCTGGAATAGAATCTGGAACTGAAAAACTCAAGCCCTGAGCTTGACCAGGCCCATGATAGGGATCTTGGCCTAGAATCGCCACCTTAACCTCTTCCAGAGGAGTTGTTATAAGAGCCTGAAAAACCTTTTCTTTAGGAGGATATACAGTTCCTTGGGCATAAACCTGCTCCATAAAGTGATTGATTTTCCCAAAATAACCCTCAGGTAATTGCTCTTTAATCAAAGCATGCCAAGATGAGTGTTGCATAGTCAACTCCTTCGTTTATACTGCCTCTATTATAACAAAAAGTGGCTATCTAAACCACTTTTAAAAGTATCTATTGAGATTTGAGAAGTTTTATAGAGAATTTATACTAAAGAGCCTTTATTCACCACCTTTTCTCGTGTTAGAAAGGATAAATTCTTTGTCGATTTCATCAATAATCAATTCTGTTCGAGTATTAAGTTTTTCATCAAATCTTTTATTCAATTCCTTTACAACGCTTATCTTAAACTCATCACTTGATTTTTGTTTATAGTAATCAAATCCTCCAGAAGCCGCGCTACAGCAGCTCCCCCAATCTGAAAGATAGCCTATTATTTCAAAAACACTATCATTGTATTTTTCAAATTTTTTAGTTGCTGTACTTTTTAAATAACCTGAAATACAATTTACAAAAGAGTAGTAATACTTAGAGTCACGAAATGAATTGTATTCTGCACTATGAAAACTTGGATCGAGAATTCGTGCTGATAGCACATCTTCCATAGTGGGTTTTGTGGGCATTTTAATATCAGTCTGCAGATAAGCATAATAGGTTTCCTTATCAAAGAAAGCTCCATCTACTGCTATCAAAGCACCGTATATGCCATCTTCATACTGAAAAACAATCACAGCACCGTTCCTATATTTGCTTTCTACAGGAACAGGCGGAGCAATTCTCTTTTTGGGATTTTCTTTTTTTATACTAATTTTTTCTAAAAACTTTTCTAGATTTTCACTTCTTTGTTCTAAAAATTCACTATCTGCACCCAATTCTTGGGCAAGTTCTAAATCCTCTTTGTTGAGAATGATTTCTTTAATTTCAAGCAAGAATTCGTCATCTAATTGCCCAACTTCCCATAAACAGTGTGCCAAGGCGAACAAGACATCATACATATCGTCATCGTATAAATCCGACGTCAAGTCATTTTTAATTGTATTTGCATCTTCTCCTTGATTGTATCTCTCGAAGAATTCTTCTTTAATATCTAAGGAGGTGTCATTTCCAAAAATCGTTGCATCCCATGTGCCCATAATTTCAAGACTCCTATCTACTTTTAAAAAGTTCTAAATATTTTACAAGGTTTTGCAAAGAATCTATTGTTCAGAATACTCAGAAAGATAACTGATCATTATAAAAAAAACTATCATGATATCTTTCAAATCTTTTCCTTGCAGGACTTTTCAAATACCTTCTAAATCTATGCTGACAACAAACTAGATTAAATCTCCCCTTAGCCAGAGATAAGGAGAGATTACTAAAACTATACTTAAGCACATATTAAAGATTAAATTTCTATTATTTGACTTTCACCCAATAAATAAACTATTTAACAATCAAATAATGTGCATCTTTTATCTTATAATTTTCTAGATTGATAACTGTTTGTTTCTTATCAACAATATCATATTTAACCAGAGAATCATTAAATAAAAAATAATAGATGTTGTCTTTAAATGTAAAATACGGTGCAATATATTGCTCTGTACTAAAGCCTTCCAGATGAATAATATCTTCTTCTAAATTGTCTAGATTGACTGTAGTAAAGGAAAATTCGCCATTATATAATCCCTCATTCTCTATAATCAATTGATTATTTTTAGCATCATAGTGAATATTTGTTGGATACTTATCAGGAATATCGATATAATTCTTGCTCTGACTCTTTAAATCAAAAACCATTATTTTATTTCCCGACTTATATTCTCCATCAGAATTGCGCCCACTAAGTGCTTCCACAATATACAAGACATCATCTACATTAACCATTCTCATATATGCTGATGTTTCGTCAAGATTATATTTTTCCACGATGTTGAACTCTTTATCCATTTTCCAAATTTCCGTATTAGGAACTTGGGTTGATAAATCCAATGTGGTTACAAGTAAGTATAAATAATTATCTACAATAACAAACTGTTGACTGGCATTTAACTGACCATCATTTTTCACGGTAACATTAGTAATAACCTCTAAATTATTATCATATTTATAAAATTCAATTCTATCTGTAAAGACAGCAGTTGCATATAAATAATCCCCATCTGTTATAGATGCGTATGCATCATTTCCTTCTGCTAATTTAAACGTTTCACTTAAATTTTCCTTATTAATTCTAGAGACATATCTTTTTAGACCTGAGGTATCTTTTGTTTTTGCAGTTGAATAGGATCCTGCTTCCGAAAAACTTTCTGCCCAATAGATAAATTTCTCTTTTCTAGATATATTAACCTTGAACTCATTTAAATCATAATCATCAAAGACAGCTATTTTATCGCTATCCCAGATAGCCATTTTATAATCATCTACCGAATTTACCTTATTTGACTGACAGGCACTTAGACAAATAAGGCAGCAACAAGCACTTATTAACATCAACATGAAGTTTATGGGTCTTTTATTACTTTTCAATATCATACTGATTTGCTCCTATATAGCTTTTTTATACCAATTTAAGACGTTCAAACAGATGAATAGATAATTTATTGACTAGTTTAGATGCTTCTTTTTCAATACCTACTTGATTAACTGTACTACCAATTTGATATCCATATACAACTTAACGGTAGATGACAATCACAATATTCTTGTCATTATATCCTAGTATGATTTATTATATCAAAAAAAATAAAACGTTTTCAAAAAATACTAAAATTTCTTGCATTCAATGCTCCAGGTTTTCTAGAATTTTATATATTTTGTGATTTTTAAAGGAGCCCCAAGCAATCAAGCAGAGCCTGATAAGAGTCGACTTCATAAGTTGGCTGAGCTTGTGTCTTATTTTCCAGATGATGAGGATTGTACCAGATGGTATCGATGCCAGCATTATTTCCACCTTGAATATCAGCTGACAAAGAATCACCAATCATAAGGGTCTGATTTTTATCAAAGTTAGGGATTCGAGCTCCAATTTTTTCATAAAATTCAGCATCTGGTTTTTGCGTATGGAGCTGTTCTGATATGAAAATTTCCTTGAAATATGGTGCAATTCCAGATTGTTCCAAACGACCTGTCTGAATATAGGTGATTCCATTTGTCGCAGCATAGAGTTCATAGCCCTTACTTATCAATTTTTTTAATAAATCTTCGACACCTGGGAAAGTCTGTCCTTGTTTTGATAGGAAAAACTGGTAGCGCTCTGCTAAGTAAGCCCCATCTTTTTCAATGACAAAGTGAGCAAACAATTTTGCAAAACGTGTCTTAATTAACTCAGCCTTTGTAATTTTTTTCTGTTCCAAATCCTTCCAAAGGGCTTTGTTCATGGGTACATAATAATCTTTGTAAGTTTGGATATCCTCAACTCCTTCCTCTTCTAAGAGTTGCGTCAGAGCTATATCCTCAGCAGCATCAAAATCGAGTAAGGTGTGATCGAGGTCGAATAATAGAAATTTGTATTTCAATTTAAAAAACTTCCTTTCTTGGGGGGACAAAGAGTGGGACTAAATGATTCAAAAAAATTTAAAAAATTTTACCTCTACTTATTGAATAGCTTAGCCCAATTCTGCTTGGAATTTAAAATTCTGGAGACATAAACCTCATATTTGTCGATATAATAAAAAGCTAAGTAATTTTCAATTGGCATATATCGATAACGTTTTCCGTCATCTGTTAATTCACCATAACCTCGACTTGAAACCAAAGGACATGCTTCTGGAAAGGTTTCTAAAGTTTCTAGTGCCGTTAGAATAAGGTCTAGTTTACTATCGGCAGATTGCTGGCTGTAAAAATTCAGTACAATATAATCATGTATTTCTCTCAAGTCTTTCTTAGCTTGATCCGTAAGAGAAACATGGTAACGCTTATGATTAGTCAAGTCCAAATTCCTTTCTTACATCTGCCAAAGACGTTAGTTTACCTTGCTCAATTTCTTGATGTCCCATCAAGATTTCCTTTTTCAAGTCTTCAAAAGCAACCTGATATTGAGTCTCTTGTAAATCACTAAATACGAACTCTTTAGGATCAACTGCACCTGTCGCAATTTTACGAAGTGCAGCATTAAAAATATCTGATAGAGTTAACTTTTCATCAGCTAAGATTTCTTTCGTTTGTTGGTAAAAAGTCGAATCTGCTCGAAAATTAACAGGTTGAGTACTTGCCATGATTAATACCTCTTTGTAAAGATGATTTGTAAATACATTTTATCATCTTTAGATTTGAAATTCAACGAAAAGCTCCTTTAACAGAAAAGGAGCTATCTTGTATTTTATTGGTGTACAGCTTGTGCTGCTGTGATTAGAGTAAGTTTGAAGACGTCGTCTGAGTTACATCCACGTGAAAGGTCATTAACTGGTTTGTTCAAACCTTGCAATACTGGACCAACCGCTGCAAAGCCACCGAGACGTTCTGCCATCTTGTAACCAATATTCCCTGCTTCAATACCTGGGAAGATAAAGACGTTTGCTTGTCCAGCAACCTTGCTTCCTGGTGCCTTAAGAGCAGCTGTTTCTGGAACGAAGGCAGCATCAAATTGCAATTCCCCATCAATTTCAAGGTCAGGACGAAGATCATGAGCAATCTTAGTTGCTTCAACAACTTTATCTACGCTTTCACCAAAACCAGAACCTTTAGTTGAATAGCTTAGCATCGCAATTTTTGGTTCGATACCGAACATCTTAGCTGTGATAGCAGAGTTAATCGCAATCTCTGCCAATGCTTCAGCATCAGGATTGATATTGATTGCACAGTCACCAAATAGGTAACGCTCAGTGCCACGAACCATAAGGAAGGCACCTGAAGTACGACTAACATTTGGACGTGTTTTAATGATTTGAAGGGCTGGGCGAACAGTTGCCGCAGTAGAGTGAATAGCTCCTGAAACCATTCCATCTACCAAGCCCATGTATACTAACATAACACCAAAATAGTTCACGTCTTTAACCAATATTTCGCGAGCTTCTTCTTCAGTCATTTTTCCTTTACGACGTTCTACAAGTGATGCTACCATGTCTTCAAATTGAGGGTAATGTGCAGGATCGATTACTTCATAACCATCCATGATTCCTTCGATTTCAAGATAGATTTTAATTTTATCAGGATTTCCAAGTAGGACAGGAATAACTTCTGTTTCTTTTACGATGCGTTTTGTAGCTTGAAGAATACGTGGTTCTTCACCTTCAGGCAAAACAATACGTGCATTTTTACCAACTAGGTTGGCTTTTAAATTTTCAAAAACTTCCATGAGTTTTTACTCCTTTTAAGATAAATTATTATTTGATAACTGAGTAATAAGGGTGTTGAAATCATCCGGCAGTGGACTTTCCATCTCCAACTGCTCTTCAAGAAAAGGATGATAAAACGATAAGTAATGGCAATGCAGAGCTTGACGCTCTATGCCATGTTCAAGACTACCACCATATAGGTCATCACCAAGCAAAGGGAAACCTATATGGGAGAAATGGACACGAATCTGGTGTGTCCTTCCTGTATGCAGTCGAATATCAACTAGATGAATATTGCCATAAGACTCAACTATACGATAGGAAGTATGGGCATACTTACCACCTTTTGCAACTCGTCTAGTAATGATTGAATCTAAGTCACGGGCAATCGGTGCAATAATCTCACCTTGAGGTTCCAGAAAACCATCTCCTTTAACCAGAGCAAAGTATCGCTTTTCAATGGCTTTCTTTTGCAATTGTTTGTCTAGTCTAGCATGAGCATAACCATGTTTCGCAAAAAGCATCAAACCCGAAGTATCTCGATCTAGTCTGGTTACAATGTGGACCTGCTGATTTTCGTAGTTCTGATTCACATAGTAGCCCTTGATAAAGTTAGCTATGGTATTAGAATGATTGACGCTCGGAATTGAGGCCACACCAAAGGGTTTGTTTAGAATTAAGAAATGATCATCTTCAAACAGAATATCCAGTGGATAATCAATGGCTTCCAGTGTCTCGAAACCTTCCTCAGGAGGAATGTCGATGACAACCACATCCCCAATATCTAAGAGATAGGTTGCATTTTGTGGATGACCGTTTACGCAAATATCTCCACCTCGAAACTTGATTTTGGCAAGTAAACCTTTCGAGACTTCGTGTTTTTTTAAAAAGGTCTTTACCTTGACATGTTCGTCAGCAATAAATTCAAACCTCATTCATCCACCTCACCAATAAAGGCATCCTTGACACGATTCCAAAAACTAGTATGGCTTGGTGTTGCGACAAAGTGGATCTTGTGGTGGTCTATTTGGTATTCTATTCTTTCAATATTACGGTAAGAATAAATGCTATTGTCAACAGAAATCGTATGATAATCATTGCGAGTCGGTATCAATTCAATCTTATCCTTCTTAGGCACAATGATAGACGAACCTAAGGTTCGGTAGACACGATTGTTGAGACTCGCAATTTCTGTCAATTGAAGGGCCTCAATAGTAGGATGCAAAACAGCTCCACCAAGAGATTTATTATAGGCTGTACTCCCGGTTGGCGTCGATACCGTCAGGCCATCTCCTCGAAAACGTTCAAATGGCACTTGGTTAATGATAATATCGGCCACCATTGTCCTATCAGCTCTCCGAATGCTAGCCTCATTCAAAGCTCGGAAAATCTTCACTTCTCCGTTTTCCAAAAATACCTTTACATTTAAAAGTGGGTAAGACACACGAGCTCCAGTATCTAACTGTAAATTAGTAAGCAATTGATCTAGTTCAAAATCACGGTAATCCGTATAGAAACCTAAATGACCCGTGTGAACACCAACGAAACGAACCTTATCCAGCTGGTCTTCATACTTGTGAAAAGCAGACAAAAGCATCCCATCCCCACCTATGGAAATCACGATATCGGGATGTTTATCATTTAATATAAAGTTATTCTTTTTTAGTCGATCTCTTAATTCATATAAGACTCTTTGACTTTGAGGTTTGCGATTAGCGATTAGATCAATTCGTTTACCTGTATTCTTCATCGGTATCGTCACTATTACCTACCCCGTCATTTAACTTTCTATACAATGGATCAAAGAGTGCCTGTGCTTCCTGGATATCATCACGAATTTTACTCATTTCTTCATCTAATTGATGGGATATCCTTGCAGTAATTTCCAAGCGTTTCTTAATTTCTTCTGGAAAATCGCCTTGATATTTATAATTAAGAGAATGCTCGATGGTAGCCCAGAAATTCATAGCCAAGGTACGAATCTGAATCTCCACCAGAATCGTTCTTGCCCCCTTGATTGTGTCAACAGTATACTCAATAATCAAATGGTAAGAACGATAGCCTGAAGCCTTTCGATGAGTGATGTAATCACGTTCTTGTACCACTCTCATGTCTTGCCTCTTACGGAGGATGGCAACAACCTCGCTCACGTCATCTACAAATTGAACCATGACGCGTAAACCTGCAATATCTTGCAAGTCCTGTTCCAACGTATCGTATCCAATCCCTCGACGAGCCATTTTTTCTTTTATACTTTCGATCGGTTTGACTCGACCAGTTACAAACTCAATTGGAGAATGTTTATTTTGTTTGCGGTATTGTTTTCGAATACCTCGGAGTTTTATCTTCAGCTCTCCGACAGCCTGAATGTAAGGATCTAAAAATTCTTCCCATTCTGTAATCATATATCTTTTTCATCCAATTCTCTATACACTTCGATTTATCTAGCTTTTGATTTTCTATGAAAAATCTTATACAATAAATACAATGCTTATTATACCATATAATCGCTTTCAAAGATAAGGAAAAAGTAAAAAAAATGAAACATTTAGAAATTGAAATGAAAACACTTCTAAACAAGGATGAATATCAAAGATTGCAGGAGCACTTTTCAGGAGTCACACCTATTACACAAAAAAATTACTACCTAGACACGCCTGATTTTTACCTTCGCCAACATAAAATCGCTATGCGCATTCGTACTTTTGATAATAGCGCTGAATTGACCATAAAAATTCCCCAAACAGTTGGGAATATGGAGTACAATCAAGATCTCAGTCTTGTGGAAGCAAACCATTGTCTTAAAGAATGTAAACTTCCGCAAGGAATGATTCTTGACGAATTAACTAGCCGTGGACTTTCAACCAGTGGCTGGGTAGTTTTAGGTTGCTTAACTACTGTTCGCTACGAAAAGCAAACTCCGATCGGACTCATGGCACTTGATCAAAGCCAATACTTTGATATTGTTGACTATGAGCTTGAATTAGAAGTAGAAGATAGCAACCAAGGAAGTCTTGATTTCCAAGAATTTTTACAAACCAATGAAATCCATTACAAAAAAGCTCCTTCAAAATTGGTTCGTTTTATAGAAAATATGAAAAAATACTGAAATAATCTTCTTTTTTTGATAAAATAAAAGGGATGAAAAATAATAGAATCTGTTGTAGAGAGCTTTTATCACTAAAAGTGTTTCACTACAGCGATTCACTTAGTTTAAAGAGGACGGTTTATCGATGTCAGATACAAAAAACATGAAACTTTTCGCACTATCTTCCAACCAGGAAATTGCTCAAAGAATCGCAGAGGCTGCAGGTGTTCCACTTGGAAAAGTATCTTCACGCCAATTTTCAGATGGTGAAATCCAAGTTAATATTGAGGAAAGTGTTCGTGGATATGATGTTTATATCATCCAATCAACTAGTTATCCAGTAAATAACCACTTGATGGAACTTTTGATTATGGTTGATGCTTGTGTTCGCGCAAGTGCTAATACTATTAACGTTGTACTTCCATACTTCGGCTACGCTCGCCAAGATCGTATCGCTTCTTCTCGCGAACCACTTACTGCAAAACTAGTTGCAAATATGTTGGTGAAAGCTGGAGTTAGTCGTGTATTGACTCTTGACCTCCATGCCGTTCAGGTTCAAGGATTCTTTGACATTCCTGTAGATAACCTCTATACAATTCCACTTTTTGCAAAACATTACTGCGATAAAGGTTTGACTGGTTCAGATGTGGTTGTTGTCAGTCCTAAAAACTCTGGTGTAAAACGTGCGCGTAGTCTTGCAGAATATCTAGATGCTCCAATTGCCATCATTGATTATGCACAAGATGATTCTGAACGCAGTCAAGGTTACATCATCGGAGATATCGAAGGTAAAAAGGCAATCTTGATCGATGACATTCTGAACACTGGCCGTACCTTCTCTGAAGCTGCTAAAATCTTAGAGCGTGACGGCGCAACTGAAATCTATGCAGTTTCAAGTCATGGCCTATTCGTTAACGGTGCTGCAGAGTTATTAGATGCAACAAATATCAAGGAAATCTTGGTTACAGATTCTGTTTTGACAGAAAGTAGAAAACCTAAAAACGTGCAATACATCACTGCTAGCGAATTGATTGGTGATGCTATGGTTCGTATTCATGAAAGAAAACCAGTTAGTCCACTATTTAAATAGAAATTAGGTGAGTTTTTGATTTATTTGGATAATGCTGCAACGACTCCGATGTCTTCAGTAGCTATCTCAGCAATGACTCAAGTCATGCAAGAAACTTATGGCAACCCTTCTAGTATTCATGGCCATGGGCGCCAAGCAGGTAAACTATTACGAGAAGCTCGTCAAGAACTAGCAAGTTTACTAGGAACAAAGCCACAACATATATTCTTTACCACTGGTGGTACTGAAAGCAATAATACTGCTATCATCGGCTACTGCCTCCGCCATCAAAATCGTGGAAAGCACATTATCACTACTGCGATTGAGCACCATGCTGTTCTAGAACCCATCAAATACTTGGTTGAAAATTTCGGTTTTGAAGTGACTATTTTACAGCCTGAAAACCAAGAAATTACTGCAGACCAGGTCAAAAATGCACTGCGTGAAGATACCATTCTTGTTTCTACTATGTTTGCAAACAATGAAACTGGTACACTTTTACCTATTGCTAAAATTGGTGAAGTTCTAAAAAATCATCCAGCCGTCTATCATGTCGATGCGGTTCAGGCAGTTGGTAAATTTGAGATTCTTCCCGAAAAATTGGGAATTGATTTTCTTAGCGCTTCTGCACACAAATTTTATGGTCCAAAAGGAGTTGGTTTTCTCTATGCTGCATCTACAGATTTTGACTCCTACCTTCATGGTGGCGATCAAGAGCAGAAAAAAAGAGCAGGAACAGAAAATCTTCCTGCCATTGTGGGAATGGTAGCAGCTCTAAAGGATGATCTTGAAAACCAAGAACAAAACTTTAAAAAGGTTCAAAAACTAAAAGAAACATTCTTAAAGGAAATGGCTGACACAGACTATTATCTCAATCAAGGGAAAGACCAGCTACCTTATGTCCTTAATATTGGATTCCCAGGTCAACGTAATGATCTACTACTCCTTCGTCTAGATCTTGAAGGTATTTCTATTTCAACTGGCTCTGCTTGTACTGCAGGTGTCGTTCAGGTTAGTCATGTTCTTCAGGCTTTCTACGGTGAAGACTCTCCTCGCTTACACGAATCCGTTCGCGTCAGCATTTCACCTCAAAATACAGAGCAAGAAATAATCACTCTCGCACAAACTCTAAAAGAAATCATTGGAGGTTAACTCAATGGCATTCGAAAAAACCATTAGTCTTAAAAATTGCCGTTATGATTACACACTTAGCCCAACCGTCAAAAAGTTCACTCTAAAAGATAACACTTTTTTTGAAACTAAGGTTGGTAACTATGAACTAACACGTCTTCTTGAAAAAGTTCCAAATAGTGGGGAAGGTTTCCAACTTAAGATTATCATCAACAAAGACTTAACAGGTGCAAAAATCAACATCACTGATAAATTTGGTCTACGTTTAGTCGATATCTTTAAGTCAGAAGAAACTCATATCCACCAAGAGAAATTTTACTTCTTGATGGATAGTCTTGTTGAACGTGATGTCTTTACTAAAAGCGAAAGATAGAAGGCAATTATGTTTCGATTAACTTACAAAGACACCTATCAAGTCGATCGCGTTTTAGAATACGAAGATTATGAAGCACTCATGCTATCACTTTCAGGTTGTGTGACTCTTCCAGATACTACTGTCATTACTTCTCTGACCTATAATGGAAAAGAAATCTATCAGGGGCTTCTGGGAAATCTCTATCGTTTTCTATCTCACTATGATTTTACGAAGATAAGCTAAGATTTTTCTTAGTTTTTTCTTGTTTTTGTTGATTTTTTCACAATCTTTCTATAAAATAGTATTTAGAAAGGTTGTGATTTTGTGAAAGAAAAACAGTCTGCTATTCCAAAAGCAACAGCAAAGAGACTTTCTCTTTATTATCGTATCTTTAAAAGATTTCATGCAGAAAAAATTGAAAGAGCCAACTCAAAACAAATTGCCGAGGCCATTGGTATTGACTCTGCTACTGTTAGACGAGATTTTTCCTACTTTGGTGAACTTGGTCGTCGTGGATTTGGCTACGATGTCAAAAAACTAATGACGTTTTTTGCTGATCTTCTAAATGATAATTCTATTACAAATGTTATGTTGGTGGGTATTGGTAATATGGGGCACGCTCTCCTTCACTACCGTTTCCACGAACGAAACAAAATGAAAATCATTATGGCTTTTGATTTGGATGATCATCCTGAAGTTGGGACAAAAACTCCTGATGGAATCCCAATTTATGGAATTTCCCAAATCAAGGATAAAATAAAGAATGCAGATGTTAAAACTGCAATCTTAACAGTTCCGAGTGTCAAATCACAAGAAGTAGCTAATCTCCTTGTCGAAGCAGGTATTAAAGGAATTTTAAGCTTTTCACCCGTTCATCTCCAACTACCAAAAGATGTGGTAGCTCAGTATGTAGATTTAACTAGTGAATTGCAAACTCTCCTCTATTTCATGAGAAAAGAGGATTAGAAAGCGAAAGCATTTATGAAAAAACCAGTTATTGGGATTACAGGAAACGAAAAAGCTCATCCTGATGATGAGCTTATGATGAGCTATGCTGCGAAAGGCTTTGTTGAAGGAGTCAAGGAAGCTGGGGGAATTCCCATTATCCTACCCATTGGTGATCAAGAAATGGCTAGTTACTACATTGGCTTGATTGATAAACTCATTTTAACTGGTGGACAAAATGTCGATCCAAAGTTCTATGGTGAACCTAAAACGATCGATAGCGATGACTACTACCTTCAAAGAGATATTTTTGAGCTAGCTCTTATAAAAGAAGCCATTAAACAGAAGAAACCCATTTTTTCTGTTTGTCGAGGCACCCAGCTCTTTAATGTGGCTATGGGAGGAACTCTTTATCAAGATATTGAAGACCATTGGCAGGATACTTCAGCCGAGTATACAACTCAACGTTTAGTCACCGAGCCTGATACTATTCTTCGAGAAATCTATGGAGAAATCTCCCATATCAACTCTTTCCACCATCAGAGTATTAAGGACCTAGCTCCAAATCTCAAGGTTGTAGCTCATGATCCTAAAGATGGAATTATCGAGGCTGTTACAACAACGGATGGTTTCCCTTACCTCGGTGTTCAATGGCATCCAGAATTTCTCTTTGAAAATCGCCCCAAAGATAAAACACTTTTCGACTATGTCGTCAATGAATTGTAAAACCTGTATCACATACAGGTTTTTTACACCAGATCCGTCTTCTCACGGTAACTAAAATAATCGGAGTGTGAGACAATTAGATGGTCTAATAAGACCAAACCCATTAATTCGCAGGCTTCTTTAACAAGCTTCGTAACATGGTCATCATTTCTACTCGGCATGACAGCACCAGATGGATGATTATGAACCAGAATCACAGATGTTGCCATATGCTTCAAAGCATAGTGGAGAATTTCCCTTGGTTCCGCAATACTTCTAGTAGCTGAGCCGATAAAAATGGTTTGCTGATGAATGATTTGATTTTGAGTATTAAGATAGAGCGCTACCAGGTGCTCTTGTTTTTTATCTCCCAGTTCAGCTTGCATCTTTTTAGCCAGTCTTTGACTACTGAGGATACTCTCTGCCTCCATGGTTTCTTGTTTGTGAATACGACTTCCTAGCTCTATCATAGCTTGCAACTCAATAGCTTTCACTCTACCGATACCTGATAAACTCTGTAGTTCTTGCAGAGTCATTTTTTTCAAATCAGTTAAGCAATTTAATTGATTCAATACTTTTTGTGCAATTTCAAAAACAGTAGATTGACGAGTCCCTGTTCGTAACAAAATGGCTAGTAACTCCTGATTACTCAAACTCTCTACTCCTTCTGTTACCAAGCGTTCCCTTGGTAAGAGCGAATCTTCTTGAAAAGAAATACTATACATAAAAATCCTCCTCACTTAATTATTCGTGAGAAGGATTTATAATTCGATAAAAACTAGTTATTTTTAGATTTTTTCAAGAGCTAGTCGCAAATCTTCAATCAAATCATCGACATTTTCAAGACCGATTGAAAGACGGATTTGATTTTTAGTTACTCCTGCTGCTTCTAGATCTGAATCAGACAACTGAGCATGTGTTGTAGTTGCGGGATGAACTACCAATGATTTAGCATCTGCTACATTGGCTAGGTTTGAAAAGATTTCTAAACTGTCAATTACCTTACGAGCTTCTGCTTCTCCACCTTTAACATGGAAAGTAAAGATTGAACCAACACCTTTTGGTAAATATTTCTCCGCCAAGGCATGGTAAGGGCTATCAGCTAATTTTGGATAGTTAACTTTTTCAACCTTTGGATGGTTAACAAGGAAATCAACGATTTTTTCAGCATTTTGAACATGGCGTTCAACACGTAGAGAAAGTGTTTCAAGCCCTTGCAAGAGCAAGAATGAGTTAAATGGTGAAAGGGCAGCTCCCATATCGCGAAGCAATTGAACACGAGCAGCAACGATAAAAGCTGCAGCACCAACATCACGAGTATAGCTGATATTGTGGTAACTTGGATCTTCTTCGACTAATTGAGGGAATTTCCCTGAAGCTGCCCAGTCAAACTTCCCACTATCAACGATAACACCACCGATTGTTGTACCATGACCACCGATAAACTTAGTAGCCGAGTGGACTGCGATATCTACACCGTGAGAAAAGACATTAATAAGATAAGGCGTTGCAAAAGTATTATCAGCTACCAAAGGAATCTGATGTTTATGAGCAATTTCAGCTATTTTTTCAATATCAGGAATGTTGATAACTGGATTACCCAAAGTTTCAATCAAGACAAGTTTGGTATTATCTCCAATCGCTGCTTCAACTTCTTCTAAATGATCGATATCAACAAAAGTTGTGGTGATTCCGTAACGAGGAAGGGTTTCTTTCAAAAGGTTAAAGGTCCCACCGTAGATAGTTGAAGCTGCAACCACGTGATCACCTGCGTGAGCAAGTCCAAGGATAGTATAAGTAAGAGCTGCCATACCTGACGCAGTTGCAAGTGCACCTACACCACCTTCAAGGGCTGCGATACGTTCTTCAAAGGCTGATGTTGTTGGGTTAGTGATACGAGTATAGATATTACCAGCTTTTTGAAGAGCAAAAAGCTCTGCACCTTCTTGTGTATCTTCAAATACAAAAGATGTTGTTTGGTAAATAGGAACAGCACGAGATTTTGTAGTCGCATCTACCACTTGACCAGCATGCAATTGAAGAGTTTCAAATTTAAATTCACGAGTCATATTTAGACCTCCAAAGATTTCATTAGGTTCATTGTATCACCTAATTCGTTCAGTTACAAATACAACTTTGTTATATATTGGCATAAGCAAAAGCTATGGCTATTATTAGAATTGTAGAACTTTTTTCAGATAGTTTAAAATGTTTGTGTTCACTTCTAGTATACTTTATAATGTTTACAAAGGAGAAAACAATGTCAGAAATTACACATAAAATTGATGCAAACTTTGCTGGCCGTTTAAATATCTTACGTGCTGGTGTACTTGGGGCTAATGATGGAATTATCTCTATCGCTGGAGTTGTTATAGGGGTTGCCAGTGCTACAACTAATATCTGGATTATCTTTCTTTCGGGATTAGCTGCAATCCTTGCTGGCGCCTTTTCTATGGCTGGAGGAGAGTATGTATCCGTATCTACTCAAAAAGACACGGAGGAGGCCGCTGTAGCCCGTGAACAACTACTTTTGGATAAAGATATGGATGCTGCTAAAAAATCACTCTACGCAGCCTATCTTCAAAATGGTGAGTGCGAAACTTCAGCTCAACTATTAGTTAACAAAGCTTTTCTAAAAAATCCACTTAAAGCTTTGGTTGAAGAAAAATACGGTATCGAGTATGAAGAATTTACCAATCCTTGGCATGCTGCAGCATCTAGCTTTATTGCCTTTGTCCTCGGAAGTCTCCCGCCAATGCTTTCAATAACCATCTTCCCAAGTGACTATCGAATCCCTGCTACTGTTATGATTGTAGCAATTTCACTTCTAGTCACTGGATATACAAGTGCCAAACTTGGAAAAGCACCAACCAAAACAGCCATGATTCGTAACCTTTGTATCGGCCTTTTGACCATGGGTGTCACTTATCTATTTGGACAGTTGTTTAGTATTTAAGATAAAAAATAATGCTGAGAAAAACTAGCTTAAAAATAAAACCACACAGTGATTTCAAGCTTGAATAGCATCAAGCCGAAAGAAATACTGTGTGGTTTTTGAATAGTAGACCTTTTAGAGTCTAAACTACTGGCCAATTTTGCTAGATTTATAGTCGTGAAGGTGAATCCTAACTCTGTTTAAATGGCTTATTTGCCTCTAATACTCAATGAAAATCAAAGAGCAAACTAGCCACAGGCTGTACTTGAGTACATCAAGGCGACGCTAATGCAGTTTGAATTTGATTTTCGAAGAGTATTATTTATAAACCATGACATGAGAAAGTGATTCTTTCATAAAATACTGGTACTGAACCTCTGAAATATTAAATGATGCAACAACTGCTCAATTATTGATAAACATAAATTGATGATGGGATGGACCTAACTTTGTATGCACATGATACATATAAGTAAACTGAATGTCATTGTCTTCTTCAGGACTATTTGTAAGTTTTATCAACTAAAAAGCGCGATTATCAAGATAAGATATTAGAATTAAAAATTGACTTTTTTCTATCAAAACAGGCAAATAAATCGCAATCACTTACTTTTTTCTTTAAAAGATTCATATAATTTTTTATATAAGTCTTTTATATCTTTTTTCTGAGAATTCAACTCTTCTTTACCGTAGTCAAAATTTGCTACTACAAATCCCTCGTCATCATTAGAAAAAGTAAAAAATTCTATTTCAATGAGTTTATTATGCTTAGAGTCCTCAATAGTATCTCCTAAATTATTATTAAATTGCTTCACCTCTTCTTCACGAACTCCGAACCCCATAGCAGCTCCATTTGCAATGATGTTTGAAAATACTTCTTCTGAAGACGCTACTTCTTTTACAGTTATGAAGTATGTAGCTTCTTCTGTTTCTACTTTTTTCACTTTATTCCATTTTTCTGTATCACTAGAAGAAACCGTATAAACTGTTAACTCCAGTGTTGGTTTATTGGTATTTTCTTTTATGATCATTTGTTTTCCAAAGAAGAAAATAGCAAGTAGCCCAGCTACAAAGATCAAAGCGATATAAATTATCTTTTTCATACATTATCCCCTATATCTTTCATATCAATGATCACATCAACTTTGTTATAGACAGCTGGATCATGCGTCGCTATTATAACATATTTGTCTTCATCTCTTTCATTTAATAATAAACGAATAATTTCTTTTCCAATCTCACCATCTAAAGCTCCTGTGGGTTCATCTGCTAAGATAATTTTACGTGGTTTCATTAACATTCTGGCAATAGCTACACGTTGAGCCTGCCCTCCAGACAATTCATATATTTTTTGATGTAAATGGTCGCTCGACAGTCCTACTTTTTCAAGTACATCAGTTATTATTTTTTTGTCTTTAGTGATAAGTTTCAAATTATCATATACAGTTTTGTTTTCGATTAAAGAATAATTCTGAAATACATATCCAACAGTATTTTTAAAGAAGGTTCTTTCTTTTATCTTCCAAATATCCTGTTTATCAACTAAAACGTTCCCACTGTCAATTTTTTCTAATCTTCCTATAATATTAAGAAGAGTACTTTTACCAGAGCCAGAACCTCCAATCAATGCATAGCTTTTTCCAGATTCAAATTTTAAATTTAAGTCTGTAAAGATCTTCTTTGAGCCGAAACTTTTTGAAACGTTCAAAAGGTCAATTGTCATATTTCATCTCCTTTTAAAATTTTAGTGTAGCTTTCAGATAATTTTTTAAAACTCATTATGATTGACAACATCAAAACTAGTATAGAAGCAAGACCAATATACAGCAACTCTATTTGCCCTGTCATAAGAAATGTAAATAGGATAACCATTGTAATAGTCATCATAAAGTACTTGAGACTTGAAATTGCTATATATGTTTTTGACAGACCCAAAATGATTTTTTTCACATATTCATTCTGTTTTAGGGCAATATAAAGTTGGACATATTGATAAATGAGTATAAAGACAATACTGTAAATTATCTTCTGCAAGATTTGTGACAGTAGAATTTGGTGCTCTAAGGATCGGATCTTCAACTTCACAATTTGGTAAACATCTACTGGATTCATTGAAAAATTCGACTGGATAGCTATTTCATTTATTTTCTTTACCGCCTCAGGACTAAAAAGAGACTTATTAGTTATATTACTAGCCAAAGTAAACTTGTTGTTTTCGATCATTTTGTCTGTATCTAACACAACAACAATGTTATCTTTGCTATCTGCTACACTTGGCATTGGTAAAATATCTTTATTTTTATGATCGATATCAGCATCCTCATTGAAATAAAAAATCTTATTACCATCAGGAATTATTTGTACTGCAATCTCTTCTTTTGTATAGTGTGTTCCAATAAATTGTTCTGCTACAACTGTGTTCTCAATAGATTTCTGGTTTTCTTTCCATTTCTCAGGAATATAGATGGTTGCTATTTTATTATCTAAAAGATGATAGTTTGTTCCATTCACTTTATTTTGTAAGTTAGCACCTGTTTGATTGATATAAATCAGATCTTTATTTATTTCTGGATTCGTTATTCCATCATTTTCTAATTGTTTAGAAAAGTCTTCTAAAGCATGAGACGTTTTCATAAAATCTGGAACATAGGCCGAGGATCGTTCTATATATAAATAATCTAAGTTTTTTAAGGAAGCAGCTATCTGTAGATACTGACCATCCGAATCACTTACTTCTCCATTTTTAGCAGAGTTATTTTCAATTCCAAGGAACTCTATCCTTCTCCAGTCTTTTACTGTGTCCCATGGTACTAAATTCTGTATCTGGATGTTGATACTGGATTGACTACTCTTTGTTTCTTGTAAAAAAATTCCTGATACAACGATAATAATCGAAATAATAGCAAGCCATACGACAAAAATAAGCTTGTTTTTCGCCTTGTTTTTGATAATTTCAATGGGCTTTTCAATCTGAATCGTCAACCAAAATAAAACAAAGGTGATGAGATCAATGATTTGAAATAGTATAAAATTCGTTAAAAGCAGAGAGAAAAATAACTTAGAACTATAAGTGAAGAAACCATTTCCAAAAAAAGAACTGTAAGAAATCATCAATAAAGCCATCATAATCAGTTCAAAAATAAGAGAAATGACATACTCTCTTCTTAGATCGTATACAGGCAATCCCAAAGAACGTCGTATCACTCCTTCTTTAATCTGCCTCGTCCTAACTACAAATAACACAACTAATAAAGTTAAGTAAATGGAACCCATTAACAGTATTCTTAAAGTTCCAGTGAATTGTAACATTCCTCCTATATACCAAGGATAAGCCATATATACAGTTTGCAGTCCTGTCATCGTAAGTGGTTTCAAACTGTCTACATCCATTTCCCCAAGGGTGTAATACATCCCTATTATCGGTACTGACTTTAATTGTTCATTGCTTACATCATCGAAATTTACATATTTCAACTGTCCCGAGCTCTGAACAATCGGCTTGTAAATGGTAACTTTTTCCGTTTTTGATAGGTCACGAATCATTTCGTAAATTTCATTATTGGAAAGATTGCTTTTTCCTTGAATAGAAAAAGCACCATCAATTGGTAAAGGTATGGGCGTTTCGGTATCGCTAATAGTGACCAGACCAATTGCAGCAATCAAACAAAAGAAGAATCCAATGATACATAATTTTAATTTCATAAGCACTTACCATATCTTTTCATTGGGACTCTTGTTTTCATAAATTATTTTTAGAATCCATAATAATCCCAATATGCATTTAAGCGAACATCGTTTCAAGATTTTTTCTTGAAATGTCTATCAATAATCTTTTTTATCGTGAACTTTAACGTTCCCAAAATATTCGTTGGGGTTAATACTATGATTCCTTGACAAACACTTCTTATTATATTTGAACAATCTTGCGATAACTTCTTGAAGTAATCATAAAAATTAGGACATAGACTAAAGCAAAGATACCACAAATGGAAAGTGTTACACTTAACATCATAGCTGTATCCACACCACCAATAGCCTTGAGAATCAAACTCAACATGTGATAGGCAAAAGCAAGGTGTAGGAAGGCAAAGATTACAGGGAGGAAGAAGACAGTCAAAACCTGCTTGTTAATGGTTTGCTTGATTTGTTTTTGATCCAAACCAACCTTTTGCAGGATGACAAAGCGTTCACGGTCTTCATAACCTTCTGAGATTTGTTTATAGTAGATAACCAGTACAGTACCTATCATAAAGATGATAGAGAGGAAAATACCAATAAAGAGGACACCTCCATAGAGAACATTCATTTGGGCAATTGCATCACTTGAACCATTACCCCCGTAAACCATAGCATCTTCACTCTTGAGATTATGGCTAAAATTATTTACATACGCATCAAAATCATCAGCTAGTTTTAACTGTTCCTCTAGACTTGCGGTGACATCCATACCACCATAAAACTGAGGGTAGACAGCAGAATCTTGGTACTGATCCAAAAAGCTTTGAAGATCTGGTACAACTAGGTAGTTAAAATCTGAAACTAAAAGGATATAGAGATTGGAAACATGGTTAGCTAAAAAATCTTGCTGGATTTCTTGCTTGATACTATACTCCTGACTGTTAAGACTAAATGATTTCTGACCTTTTAGTTGGTTATTTTTAGCCCAAAGACCTACTTCATTACCAGTAAGATTTAGCTTTTGTCCAGTCATTTTTTCGTAATCTTTTTGGTCAAAAACTAAGAAGACAGTCTTAGGCATAACACTATTCTCCCCTTTTTCAAAGGTGGTTAATTTGGTCCCATCTTGACTGGAAATGCCAAAGCTAGCATAGCTAAGAACGTCTTTATTGCTAATCGTCAAGTTCTTTTCACTGGCATATTGAGTCAATAGTTGGTCTAAATTCTCAACTTCAATATTATTTCCCTTAGCCTTAACATCGAAATCATGAGGATACATGATATTTTTTATATTTTCAGAACCGTTGTAGATGCTGGTTGCTGCAGACATGGTGACCAAAACCATGGTGGAAAGGATGGTAATGGTTGCTAAACCGACAGCGTTTTTCTTCATACGAAAGATAAGGTTAGAAACAGAG
>NZ_KV795019.1:86894-87687 GCF_001808865.1 Streptococcus sp. HMSC061D10
GATAAGGTTAGAAACAGAGATGAGGTTATTGGGTTTATAGTAATATCTTTTGTTTTTCTTGAGTAGCTGTAAGAAAACTGTAATACCAGCATTGAATAAAAGATAGGTCGCAACTATGACCAACATGACTGCTATAAAGAAAGTAACAGTCGCTGATACTGGATCTTTTACGATTTGTGCTAGATAGTAGCCACTACCTAGTGCAATTAGTCCTACAAGTGTCTGAAGGACTAGAAAACGCCCCTTCTTCTCACCTTTCGCTTTCTCACGAGAGAGTTGGAGAGCATCCATACGGATAATGCGTACAGCGTTCAGGAAGACGATGACTAAAAAAATAAGACCAAACACTAGAAGGATTGAAAGAACTACGGACCATTGAAAGGTTGCGACTAGCTCTACCTTCATCTTTGCAAGTTTAAGCAATATAGCAAAGATGAGATTGTCAAAGAGGGCACCAATCCCAATCCCAGAAGTCACTGTTACTAAACCAAATATCAGGAGCTCCTTGAAGGTCATACCAATTAAATGGCGCTTTTCTAGTCCCAACATACCATAGACACCCAGTTCTTTTGAGCGATTTTTCATGACAAAACTGTTGGCATAAAGAACGATAATGGCTGATGCAAGTGTCACTACGACAAGCCCTAGTTGTAGGGTAAATTGAATAGCGGATGCACCACGCAAATCACCAATTTTAGGATTAAAGGCTACGGAATAAAAGAGATAGCTGATAGTGACTGCCAAAATGACAGACAAAGCAAAGGGATAATAGAGTTTGCGGTTTTTGATTAAG
>NZ_KV795019.1:87787-137082 GCF_001808865.1 Streptococcus sp. HMSC061D10
TTGATTATAGAGAATACCGTCCTTGATGAAAAGGACACGTTTTGCACGGCTGGCCGCAGCTGTCGAGTGGGTTACCATGAGAATGGTTTGTCCTTGTTCATTGATCTGATCAAAGATATCAAGGAGAGCTGCAGATGATTTAGAGTCTAGAGCTCCCGTTGGCTCATCAGCAAGGAGAATTTCAGGTTCTGTAATGATGGCGCGTGCAACTGCAACCCGTTGTTTTTGTCCACCAGAGATTTCATAAGGGTACTTCTCTTGCAATTGATTGATACCAAGATTTTCAGTCGTCACTACCAATTTTTTCATCATTTCTATAATAGGCTTTCTAGACAATACCAAAGGGAGTAAGATATTGTCTTTAACAGAAAGCGTATCTAACAAATTGAAATCTTGGAAGACAAAGCCTAACTTTTCACGACGGAAGCTTGATGCTTCAGTATTTTTAATGGTAGCTGTGTCTGTTCCGTTTAGGAAAACCTGACCACGAGTTGGTTTGTCAAGCATGGCGAGAATATTGAGGAGAGTTGATTTCCCAGAACCAGACTCACCCATGATGGCAACATAGTCGCCTTTTTCTACAGTAAAATGAATATCTTTCAGGGCTTCTACTTGATTGCCTTGGAAACGTGTTTTATAAATCTTTTGAACGTGTTTTACATCTAATAGTGTCATGATAATCTCCTTTTTAATATCCCATTAATTGAAACTGAGCCTGCATTATAGCGCAACCGAGCTGAACTCGCTCGATCTCTTTTGGACTTGCTTTACTTGTTTGTTTCTTTTGTAAAATATTTTTCATAGTTTTGCTACTTTATCTTTCTGATATAAGTGTACTCTAAAAAAAGAGTTGGTTCCATAACATAACCTTACAAAAGAGGTCTGTAATCTTACATTTTTGTAAGATTGGATTATTTTTTTGATATGAACTACTATTAGTTTACCACAAATTTTTAAGCAAAAGAAAAACCCTTGATACTACAAGGGTTTAATACTTCAAATGAATGGTAATATGGTTACCAAAACCAACCTTCGTCATCATTGATAGGTTGGGCTTCTTTAATCTTGCGTGGGCCTGTTCCATACATTTCAGCTTCGATATCTTCTTTTGTTGGTAGGATCGAAGCTAGGATAATGTAGATAATAATCCCGAGTCCAAAGTTTGCGATTGTAAAGATTGCAAAAAGGAAACGAACTAGGGTTACATCAAGATTCCACTTATCAGATAGACCTGCAAGAACACCTGATATCATGCGATTTCTTCTCATTTTATAAAATTTTGTATTCATAATTTAT
The DNA here is from genome assembly GCF_001808865.1 of Streptococcus sp. HMSC061D10. Taxonomy (NCBI): domain Bacteria; kingdom Bacillati; phylum Bacillota; class Bacilli; order Lactobacillales; family Streptococcaceae; genus Streptococcus; species Streptococcus sp. HMSC061D10. The sequence goes on from NZ_KV795019.1 coordinate 89,084, forward strand.
TCCTCTTTCGGATTTCTTAATCTTAGTATAGCACTAAGCTAGATTTGCTACATCAGTCCTTAGGCCGATTTAACAAGAGGAGTTTACCACGACAGACACCACAACGATAGCGCTTTGTATCGATTTTTCGCTTTCTTTGATATGTTTGATGACAAGCTTGACAAGTATAGATTAAGCTTGGCTTTTGACTGGCACTTGATAAGGGAGGAACAAAGCGTAGACCATTGACCTCTTTTAGAAGCTGCTTAAAGGTTAAATCCTTATGTTGATAGCCCTTACCTTCAAAATAAAGGTGATAATGGCAGAGCTCATGACGGACGATTTTCCGAAACACCTCTATACCAAGTTCTTGATAGACTTTTGGATTAAAATCCAAATGCCCGTCATTTGGAAAGAATCGTCCACCTGTCGACCGCAGACGAGTATTCCACTGAGCTTGATGTTTGAAAGGTTTTCCAAAATCCTCTAAAGAAACTTGTTTGACGTAATCAGTTAGATTCATCTGGAGCAAGGAGCGACAGATTCACTTTTTCGCGGTCAGCATCTATTTTTTTAACCCAAACGGTTACCAAATCGCCGACCGATACTACTTGACTTGGATGTTTGATAAATTTCTTGCTCATGTGAGAGATATGAATCAGGCCATCCTCGTGAATACCAATGTCAACAAAGGCACCGAAGTCAACGACGTTACGAACAACGCCCTCAAGCTGCTGGCCAACTTTCAAGTCTTTGATATCCAAGACATCCTGCCGAAGGACTGGAGCGTCAAAAGAATCACGGAAATCACGACCTGGTTTGAGAAGGTCTGCGATAATATCTTTAAGTGTTTCTTGACCAAGGTCTAGCTCTTGGGCCATTTCCTTGATTGAAATAGATTTGAGTTTGGCTTGCGCTTCTTCATTTAGTTCTTTAATGTCCAAACGTTTGAAGAGTTCCTTGACTGCAGCATAGTTTTCTGGGTGAACACCAGTATTGTCAAGGATATTGCTACTTTCAGGGATACGGAGGAATCCTGCAGCCTGTTCAAACGCTTTAGCACCTAAACGGGGAACTTTCTTGATTTGAGCTCGTGAGGTGATTTTTCCTTCTTCTTCACGATACCTAACAATATTTTCTGAAATAGTTTTGTTAAGCCCTGCGACATGAGATAGCAAGGCTGGACTAGCTGTATTGATATTGACACCGACTTGGTTAACTACTGTATCTACCACGAAATCAAGACTTTCAGATAGTTTCTTTTGGCTAACATCGTGTTGATACTGCCCAACACCGATGGATTTAGGGTCAATTTTAACCAATTCAGCAAGTGGGTCTTGCAAACGACGAGCGATTGAGATTGCCGAACGTTTTTCAACAGTTAAGTCAGGAAACTCTTGACGGGCAAGTTCACTAGCTGAGTAGACAGATGCACCGCTCTCATTAACAATGATATAGCTGACCTCTGGAAAATCCTTAAGCACTTCGGCGACAAAAGCTTCACTTTCACGACTAGCAGTTCCATTTCCGATAGCGATGATTTCAACACCGTATTGGCCAATCAAATCTGCCAAATCACGCTTGGCTTCTTCAATCTGACGAGCTGAAGCTGGTTTTACTGGGTAAATGACTTGTGTCGTCAACATTTTACCAGTCGCATCTACGACTGCAAGCTTGGCACCTGTACGAAAGGCAGGGTCAAATCCAAGAACCACGCGCCCTTTAAGAGGTGCAACAAGGAGAAGATTTCGAAGGTTTTCTGAGAAGAGTTGAATGGCTCCTTCTTCTGCCTTCTCAGTTAGTTCGGTACGAATACGGCGCTCAATAGCTGGCAATACTTTTTTCTTAACAGATTGCTGAATAACTTCGTCAATATAGGCGTTCTTAACTTTGAAACGAGCAGCAAAGAAGGCAAGAATACGGTCCGTCGCATGTTCAAAACCGACCTTTAAGACACCTAGCTTCTCCCCACGATTGAGGGCCAAGGTACGATAACCCTGCATATTTCCAACTGTCTCTGAAAAATCATAATAAATCTGAAAAACCTGCTTTTCATCAAGAGTTTCGTCTTTCAGTTGAGAAGTGATTTTAGAATTTTCAAGGACTTCGCGATAAGCAATAGCACGAAGTGTAGGATCCTCAGATAGAGCCTCAACTAAGATGTCTACTGCTCCAGCCAAGGCTTCTTTGCCACTAGAAAAACCTTCACTGACAAATTTTTTTGCTTCAGCTTCTAAATGAGGAACATTTTGTAAAATCAAGCGAGCAAGTGGAAAGAGTCCGGCTTCACGCGCAATCGTTGCCTTGGTGCGACGTTTTTCCTTATAGGGAAGATAGAGTTCTTCTACATCTGCTAGTTTTTCAGCTGCTAGGATAGCTTCTTCCAATTCCTTGGTCAACTTTCCTTGTTCTTGAATCTTAGCTAAGACCGCTTCCTTACGATCATTGAGGTTGGTAAGACTTTTATCAAGGTCAATAATAGCCTTAATAGCCACCTCATCTAAGCTTCCAGTCATGTCCTTACGATAACGTGCAATAAAGGGAATGGTAGCACCTTCAGCTGTCAAACTTAGAACGGTATCAATTTGCTTTAACGTCACTCCCAAATCCTGGGAAATTTTTTCATATTTTTTATCCATGAAACTATTATACCATAAGGAAGAAAGCTTGTTTTCATTAATTTATTGCTTTCATTCAACTTTAAAAATACCAGAACTAAGTTCGTTTTAAAAACCAACTATTTCTTAGAAATAATAGTATAATAGTGTTAACTAAAAGAATCGAGGTATGCCCAATGGCTGTTAAATTTACAAAAACTGATGACTTAGATAAGATGTTCGAAGAATTCGCTAAACTCCCTGATTTGAAACAAGTGACATTTCCAGACGACAAAGAAAAGAAAGATAAGGCAGAAAAGAAAAAATAGATGACGATTTTTCAAAGTCTGCCTTCGAGTATTTTACAAGCTGGCGCTATTTTTCTATCAATCATCATTGAAGCCCTACCCTTCGTTTTGATTGGAAGCATTATTTCTGGTGCTATCGAAGTCTATGTGACTCCTGAGAAAGTTTATAGATTTCTCCCTAAAAATCGCTTGGGGAGAATCTTTTTTGGTACCTTCATTGGTTTTCTCTTTCCCTCTTGTGAGTGTGGAATCGTTCCGATCATCAACCGCTTCTTGGAGAAGAAGGTTCCAAGCTATACAGTGGTACCTTTTCTAGTAACGGCTCCTATCATCAATCCCATTGTGCTCTTTGCGACCTATTCGGCCTTTGGTAATTCATTTAAAATGGTGTTACTACGTGCTTTGGGCTCTATTCTCGTTGCTACTATATTAGGTATTTTTCTTGGATTTTTCTGGGAAGAACCCATTCAGAAGGAAAAAAGGTTGGCTTGTCATGAGCATGATTTTTCTCACTTGACTTCAGGTCAGAAACTTCTTCAGGTCTTCATCCAAGCTATTGATGAATTTTTTGATATGGGGCGTTATTTGGTTTTTGGCTGTCTGTTTGCCAGCATAGTCCAAGTATATGTTCCAACTCGTATCCTGACATCCATCAGTGCGACACCACTGCTCGCTATTGTTCTTTTGATGGTCTTGTCCTTTCTTCTATCACTCTGTAGTGAAGCTGATGCCTTTATTGGCTCTTCTCTTCTATCAAGTTTTGGCTTTGCTCCAGTGCTTGCCTTTCTGGTTATAGGTCCCATGCTTGATGTCAAGAACTTACTCATGATGAAGAATTATCTCAAAACGCGATTCATTTGGCAATTCATGACAATTGTAACTCTTGTTGTTCTTGTCTATTCTTATCTAGTCGGGGTGATGCTATGATACGATTTTTTATTTTGATGAGTTATTTTTTCTTAACCCTTTATCTATATCTATCAGGTAAGCTCAATCAGTATCTAAACCTCCACTACTCTTATCTGGCTTATATCACTATGTTTTTATCTTTGCTACTAGCCATCGTACAAGCCTATGTTTGCTTCAAGCGTTTGAAAGAACATAGTCACTTACATAGTTTTTCAGCCAAGCTTGCTAGTTTTGTCCTCTTAAGTTTACCCTTGTTAGTTGGATTTACATTTCCAACTGTCACTCTGGATTCACAAACAGTATCGGCAAAAGGATATTATTTCCCTTTGTCGGAAGGAACTGACAAGGCAATCCAAGCAAGTGAAGGAACTAGCAGTCAGTATCTTAAACCAGATACGAGTAGGTTTTATTCACACACAGCTTATGTAGATACTGTTCGTAAGAGTGCTGATAAATACTTGTCCCAATCAAGCATTGTCATCAAGGATGAGAATTACTTGGAAGTCATGGAAGTTATCTACGATTTTCCAAATGAATTTGAAGGTAAGGAAATAGAGTTTACTGGCTTTGTTTACAACGATCCAAATCATGCCAATAGTCAATTTGTCTTTCGCTTTGGTATCATGCACTGTATCGCTGATTCGGGAGTTTTTGGCCTTTTGACCACAGGAAATACCAATCAGTATGACAATAACACCTGGGTAAGAGTCAGAGGTAAGATTAGTAATCACTATCACAAGGAACTTAACCAGGTCCTCCCAACCCTTGAAGTTCAATCCTTTATCAAGGTTGATAAACCAGAGAATCCTTATGTTTATAAAGAATTTTAAAAAAGTAGCCTGAGTGGGCTACTTTTTCTTGTTTAGTAAAGTTGAATGTTTGACGTATTCAAAAGATTAGTTTTCTGCATTACATAATTCTAATACTGTCTGTTTATCTATTTTTTTCTTTTAGGATTTAAACATCCAAGCTTAATTGTTGCCATTAACTCTAAAAGAATGTTCGGAAATCCATTTGGTGTAGCTAGCTAATCTTTCATCTGTTAAGGATTCTACTGCAATAGTTACACACATATCCACCGCTTCTTCAACTGTTACAGAAAAACGATAACCATTTAACTGTAGAAATTTCACCAAAACGAAGAAAGCAGTTCGTTTATTAGCGTTGGCAAAAACATGCTTCTTGATTAATTGGACAAATAGTATCGTTGCCTTATCAAAAATTGTTGGATAAAGAGGTTTGCCAAAAACAAATTGTTCTGGTAAATTGACAATCATATTTAAGGCAGAAGGACTAACTGTCTGAATTTTTTCATTAGGTGAATACCGTTGAATTGCTAAAGAATTGATTTTTTCAATTTGTCTTTCTGTAAGATAGACTGTCATTTTTCCACCAAAGCTTTGAAAACATCATCGTATTCATCAAAGATTTTATCTAAATTTAAGTCAAAGGCATCATCAGATACATAAGAAATTTGATGTTCAGACTCTTCGGGAGTAAAGATAATTTCACCACTTGGTAACAATTTCGCTTCGTATTTTACACCACTTGGAATATTGAATTCACTTGGAATGGTAATGGTGATTGAATTTCCTTGTTTTCTTGTTTTTACTACCATCTGATTTCCTCCTTTGAAGTATTATAACAAATAATTACCGTAATTACAATGACAGAATATCAGCCAAAATACTCTTGCATGAGAGATTTATTCAAATAACTCATCCGAATAAACCGAATAAGCATTTGGATCAGGGGCTTTGTGGTCGTTCATTGCTTGACCACATCTACAAGTCCATTTTCCCATAATTAACCTCAGTCACGGCTTAATTCTTCAAGAAAAAATTGATTGAGAGCTCCCCAACCTCTCTTATCATTCTTACACTATGTTCATTTTATCAGATTTCTAATACTTTATCAAAAATTACTATAGTATCTACAGAAAAAAGCCTGGGATAGGCTTTTTCATCTGACAATATCTTTATACATATCTGGTCTTCTATCTCTAAAGAGGCCCCAGTTTAGGCGTTCAGATGCACCTTTTTCAAGATCATAGGTAGTCAATAAAACAGCGTCTCCTTGCCGTTCGGCTTGACTTAAAATAGCTCCTGTTTCATCGGTCATAAAGGATGAACCGTAGAAATTAAGACTTGAACTTTGGTTACCATTTTCCTCGCAAGGAGTGACTTCTTCCAAACCATAACGATTGGCTGCGATAACTGGCACAATATTTGCTGCTGCATGCCCTTGCATGGTACGTTGCCAATGACCACAACTATCAGTATCCAAAATAGGCTCTGAACCTATGGCTGTTGGGTAAAAGAGTAATTCTGCTCCATTTAATGCAAGGCAACGGGCTGTTTCAGGGAACCATTGATCCCAACAGATGCCAATTCCAATCTTGGCATAGCGAGTGTCCCAGACCTTGAAGCCTGTGTTTCCAGGTGTAAAGAAGAATTTCTCCTGATAATAATGGTCATCTGGGATATGAGTTTTGCGATAAACTCCTAATACTTCTCCATCCGCATCAATGACAGCAATGGAATTGTATAAGACATTACCATCTTTTTCATAGAAACTGATCGGTAAAACGACCTTTAGCTCTTTGGCAATTCCTTTGAAATGCTGAATAGCTGTATTTTCAGACACAGACTGGGCATACTGGTAGTAGTCATACTGACGTTCCTGACAGAAATAGGTACGTTCAAATAATTCAGGCAAGAGAATAATTTGGGCTCCTTTGTCTGAAGCTTGTCGAACTAAACGTTCAGCTGTTTGGATATTGGTTTCCACATCCTTAGCGCATTGCATCTGAATAGCTGCAACCGTTACATTTCTCATCTTTTTCTCCTATTCTGGAATTTGTTGGGTAATGCAGTGGATATTTCCACCACCTAAAAGAATATCCCTAGCTGGGATTCCTACGACTTCACGGTCTTGGAAACACTGACTGAGAATATCCAAGGCCACTTGATCGTTTACATCCTGAAATTGTGGCATCAAGACAGATTTATTGGCGATATAGAAATTGACATAGGAAGCAGCAAGACGCTCGCCCGCATAACGCTCTTCTTCCCCTTCTTCATAAGTATAGCCCGGCAAATCCTCCTCTGTAACTACTTGATGAATAGCTGGGATTGGAAGTTTATGAATAGTGAAACTCCGGCCTTTTGCATCAGTTTCCTTCTCTAAAAGAGCTAAATCCGCTGCAGACATGGCATACTGGGGATCATCTTGGTCGTCCGTCCAAGCTAAAACAACTTCTGCAGGGCCTACAAAGGCAGCAACATTGTCGACGTGTTCATTTGTCTCATCTTGATAAATACCGTAAGGCAACCAGATAACTTTTTCAGCACCAAGACTCTCTAATAAGATCTCTTCAATTTGCTCTTTAGTCAAGTGAGGATTGCGACCCGGACTGAGCAAACAACTTTCTGTAACAAGAATGGTTCCTTGACCGTCACTGTGTATAGCTCCACCTTCCAGTACAAAAGGTTTGGCATCATAAACAGGTATCTCTAAAACTTCTGCAAAGCGGCTGGCTACTTGGTCATCTGCTTCATAGTCTTGGTAGAGACCGTCAACAGCACCACCCCAAGCATTGAAAGACCAATCTACCGCCAACTTTTCCCTTTGATCATTGAGGAGAATAGTTGGACCTGTATCACGTGCCCAGGCATCATTTGTCGGAATATCTAAATAAACAACCTTGTCTCCTAGATAGGATTGCGCTTCAGATAGATAGTCCTCCTCAACCAAAAGGTAGACTGTTTCCCCCTGAGCAATAGTTTTGATAATCTGGCTAAAAGATTTTTTTGCAGCCCTTCCTTGAAAAGGCCAAGAGCCTGGTCGAGTCGGCCATATCATGAGAGTCCCATGATGGGGTTCATACTCTGCAGGCATACGATAACCTAATTTCTTTGGGCTGTCCATCATGATAATCTCTCCTTAAAGTCTTGGTAACCAAATGCTTTAACTAGACTGCACTCACCCTCTTTATCCATGAGATATAAACTTGGAAGCCCAATGCCGTTAAAGGTATTATTTTTGACAAATGAGTAAATAGCCATGTCTTCAAAATAGAGGCGATCGCCGATTTCAATCGGTTTTTCAAAGCTGTAATCCCCAATGATATCTCCTGTCAGGCAAGTATTTGAAGAGAGTCTATAAGTATAAGGTTTTTCTTGCGCTTCAAATCCATCTCTCAATGGGGGGCGATAAGGCATCTCAAGAACATCTGGCATATGACAACTTGCTGAAGCATCTAACACCAAGGTCTCAATCCCGTTTTCGACAATATCCAAGACTTCTGTCGCTAGATAACCCGCATTAAGGGCAATGGCTTCACCTGGTTCGACATAGACATCAAGGTTATAAGTTTCTCGAACGCGTTTAATCTCAGAAATCAGCAAGTCCACATCATAATCATCTCTCGTAATATGATGGCCACCACCCATATTGAGCCATTTGACTTGATGCAAATAGGCTCCAAACTGCTCTTCTACTGCTTTCAAAGTCGTTTGTAAATCATCTGCCCCTTGCTCACAGAGGGTATGAAAATGAAGCCCGTCAACCAAATCCAATAAATCACTTGGTATCTTTTCCAAAGTTACTCCAAAACGAGAGCCAGGAGCACAAGGGTCATAAAGCGCGTGGTCACCCTGCGTTGAACATTTAGGATTGAGGCGTAGACCTACACTGATACCAGCTTCACGACAAGGTTGACTATATTTTCGTAATTGTCTCTCTGAGTTAAAGACAATATGATCAGATATTTGAAGCAACTCTTTCATGTCAGCTTCCTTAAAAGCAGGCGCAAAAACATGGACTTCCCCAGGGAATTCTTCTCTAGCTAACTTAGCCTCATAGAGTCCACTAGCCGTCGTACCTGACAGATACTGACTAATCAAAGGATAGGTTTTATAGAGGGAATAAGCTTTTTGAGCTAGCAAAACCTTACAACCTGCCTTTTTCTGAACCTCTTGCAGAATGCTACAATTTTCTTCTAGTTTTGCTAAATCAATGACGTAAGCTGGTGTTGGTACTTGTTCTAACTTCATTAGTCCACCATTTGTGGGTTTTCTACCACAACCCATGGCAAACCGTATTTATTCAAAGCTTCCATGAATGGGTCTGGATCCAATTCTTCAAGGTTATAAACTCCTGGTTGTTTCCAAGTACCATCCATAACTAATTTTGTTCCAATCATGGCTGGAACACCTGTTGTGTAAGAAATGGCTTGTGAACCAACTTCTGCGTAACATTCTTGATGGTCGCAAACATTGTAGATGTAGATGGTCTTCTCAACGCCGTCTTTAACACCTGTAAAGATACAGCCGATATTTGTTTTTCCAACAGTGCGTGGGCCAAGGCTTGCAGGATCTGGAAGCAAGGCTTTCAAGAATTGGATTGGAACAATTTCTTGTCCGTTAAAGTTAATGGCATCTGTACGAAGAAGCCCAACGTTTTCCAAGCATTTCATGTGCGTTAGATAAGATTGACCAAAAGTCATAAAGAAACGAATACGTTTAACTCCTGGGATGTTTTTAGCAAGCGATTCAATTTCTTCGTGGTGAAGAAGATACATGTCTTTTTCACCAACCTGAGGGAAATCATACTCACGTTTGATAGACATAGCTTCGACTTCTACCCATTTTCCATCTTCCCAGTAAGAACCTGGTGCAGAAACCTCTCGGAGATTGATTTCTGGGTTAAAGTTTGTCGCAAATGGATAACCGTGATCACCACCATTACAGTCTAAAATATCGATATAGTGGATTTCATCAAAATAGTGTTTGAGGGCGTATGCTGAAAAGACGCTGGTTACCCCTGGGTCAAAACCAGAACCAAGCAAGGCAGTCAGACCTGCTTCCTTGAATTTTTCTTGATAAGCCCATTGCCATGAGTAGTCAAAGTAGGCAGTAAAACCAAGTTCCTTGCAACGTTTCTCATAAATAGCACGCCATTCAGGGTCTTCTGTGTCCTCAGCCTCATAGTTGGCAGTATCGATATAGTGGACACCTGTTGCCAAACAAGCATCCATAATAGTCAAATCTTGGTATGGTAGAGCTACGTTCAAAACAGCTTCTGGTTTGTAGCTTTCAATCAAGGTAATCACTTCTTCTACCTTGTCAGCATCAAGAGCAGCTGTCTCAATCTTAGTATTTGTTTTGCCTTCTAATTTAGCCTTCAAGTCATCACATTTTGACTTTGTACGGCTTGCAATCATAATTTCTTTAAAAGTTTCGCTATCTTGGCAAATCTTTGAAATAGCAACTTGGGCAACGCCCCCACATCCAATAACTAGTAAACGACTCATTTTTTTCCTTCCTCTTCTTCTAAAATGTCCTCAACATACTTGGGCAACATGAATGCCCCCACATGTAAGTTTGCAGTGTAATATTCCGTAAATAACTGGCGTTTTTTCCAGCCTTCCTTGTCAAAATCTTTGACAGGGTGATATTTTTTCGATGCAAATCCAAACAACCAATAGCCCGCAGGACTAGTTGGGATATGTGCCTGATAAACCCGGCTGATTGGAAAGGCTTGATTGACCTTGCGGTGCATACTTCGGCAAGCAGACTCATCTTCATCAAAGAAAGGACTACCATGCTGATAAATCATGATTCCGTCTTCTTTCAAGGCTCTATAGCTATTGCCGTAAAATTCCTTGGTAAAGAGCCCTTCCGTATGGCCAAATGGATCTGTCGCATCGTTGATGATGATGTCGTAATCATCTTCACAGTTTCTCAAAAATCTCAGTCCATTTTGGTAGTAAATGGTGACGCGAGGGTCATCAAGTCCTGCAGCAAAATCTGGGAAGTATTCTCGACAAACCTCAACCAGCATCTCATCTGGTTCTACAATATCGATTTGTTCTAATTCAGGATATAGTGTCAAAACCTGGGCAACACCACCGTCACCACCCCCAATAACCAAGACTTTCTTTGGATTTGGATGGACAGCCATAGGAACGTGGACGGTCATTTCGTTGTAGACAAAGTCATCTGCATCTGAGAATAAGACATGCCCATTTAAAATCAAAATCTTCCCAAAAGCTGGAGTATCTAATACTTCAATATCCTGCCATTCACTTTTTCCAGCGTAGAGTTGCTTGGCAGTTCTCAAGGATAATTTCACATCTGGAGTATGAACTTCAGAAAACCATAAATCCATCTAATTCTCCTTTCTCTCAATAACATTGATGTGATTGACCTCTGGATCTTCCGTTCCTTGGAGTGAACAACCACGTTCTTTGGCGAATTGAATATAATCGACAATTTCTCGTGTAATTCGTTCACCTGGCGCTAGGATTGGAATTCCTGGAGGATAACACATGACAAATTCCCCACATACCTGGCCAATGGACTCGTCTAATGTTAAGCTTCTTCTATCTGCATAGAAGGCTTCCTGAGGAGATAGAACCAACTCAGGCTGGATATATTCTCCAGCTATCAAGTCCTTCCCATCTCGTGAATATAGTCTCTTGATATCAGCAAGAGCACCGACCAAGCGCTCGATGTCTTGGATACGGTCACCAATCGAAATGTAGGCCAAGATATTCCCGATATCACCAAACTCAATCTGAATGTCGTATTCGTCTCGTAGGAGGTCATAAACCTCGATACCTGTTAAGCCAATACCCTGAGTGTAAACTGACAGCTTGGTTACATCAAAATCACAAACCGATACACCATCTACTAGCTCTTTTGAGTAGGCATAGTAGCCACCGATGGCATTGATTTCACGACGTGCGTACTCAGATAGCTCAATGACTTTCTCAAAGGACTCTTTGCCACGAAGAGCTAGGTTTCTACGAGAAACATCTAGACTAGACATTAGCAAGTAGGATGCTGATGTTGACTGTGTCAGGTTAATAATCTGACGTACGTACTCAGGATTCATCCGATCACCAACTAAAAGAAGGGAGCTTTGAGTCAAGCTACCACCGGACTTATGCATGGATACAGCTGACATATCAGCTCCTGCGTCCATAGCAGACAGAGGAAGTTTATCTGTAAAGTGCAGATGAGCACCGTGCGCCTCGTCTACTAAGACTTTCATTCCTGCGGCGTGAGCCATCTCTGTTAATCCCTTAAGGTCTGAACAAATCCCATAGTAAGTTGGATTGTTAATCAGGATAGCCTTGGCATCCGGATGGTCCATAATAGCTTGCGCCACACGATCATTTTCAAGCCCCAAAGCAATACCGATTTTAGGATCCACACTCATCTCGATATAGATGGGAATAGCACCACACAAAACAAGGGCGTTGATAGCTGATTTATGTACGTTACGCGGAAGAATAATCTTATCTCCAGCTTTACAAGTGGAGAGAATCATGGTTTGAACAGATGACGTTGTCCCCCCAATCATTAGAAAGGCATGAGCAGCCCCAAAAGCTTCCGCTGCTAGTTCCTCTGCTTCTCTGATAATCGAAATGGGATGTCCTAGATTGTCCAAGGGCTTCATAGAATTGACATCAATACCTACGCATTTCTCACCCAGAAGTTCCACTAATTCTGGGTTACCACGACCACGCTTATGACCAGGTACATCGAAAGGTACAATTCTTTTTTTTCGTAGCTTGACCAGTCCCTCATAAATTGGAGCTTGGTTTTGATTTAACATTATAGAGACATACTCCTTTATCATAATTTTTTTCACCTTATGTAAGGCTCTAAAGGATACTTATGAAAAAAAGAGCAGGTTGGCACCTGCTCTACAATCTACTGACGTGTTTATGTTTGTTTCTTTTGAGTATGTCTGTTCCTGATGTTTCCTAACTCTCTAGTAGCAAATATTACGTACTTTATTGATCGTTTCACAAGATGACGTGTGCTTTCACCACACTAACAAATCTTTACGAATTAGGACAAGTGTCCTAACATCAACTTATAAAAGTAGGCTTTTAACCCTATCAATAATGTGGCTTTTCAACCACGCTTCGGCATTCAACCCTGCCTGTCCGTAGGCATTTTTTACTCGGGTTTATATTTGCTAGAAAACATCATCTCATTTTCTAAGCTTCATTACTATATCATGTTTTCAGAGACTTGTAAAGTATTTTTAGAACTTTTTTAAAATAATTTAATATTTAGTTCGTGTAATTTATTCAACCCAGAAATAGAAATCGTTTTAAATTAAAATAAAAAACAAAAAAAGGAACTAAATACATTAATTCCTTTAGATAGGCATAAGCAAAGCTAACTATTCAAAATCGTATTTACTCATCACGCGCTACTTTGGCAGCTAGTTCAAAATCAGTCATCAAATAATTTTCATCTAGACGGATAAGACTGTAATACTCATTCCAAAATAGAGAGTCACTGTTACTTGACCACTGTAATCCATACCACAATTGAGTGACATCACTTGTATTTGTTGGTGGAATTGACCATAGATGCTTTTTAAAAGTTTCATGAACAAGTGGAACATCAAGTCGACTAGTCAAGTCGAGTTCATCTAACTTGAAAATGATAGCATGTTCCTTTGCTGCTTCAATGCTATCCTTGTTAAATCGAACCTGAATAACCTTAGAATCTTCTAGAACCACGTCCTTATCTTCTGCCCCGTAAAAGGAAATACTCCCAAGAACTATGCCATCTTTTGCAAGGAGATAGGGAGCGTAGGGAACAGGATTGCTATCAAGTCTGAAGCCTTTTTCGATAGTGACTGATTTATCACCTGCATACTTTTGGAAACTGCCATCTGTCAGGAGGTCTTCATAGTCGCTACCACCATCACCTTGTCTTACATAGATATCAAATCCAGCTTCCATCAGATCACTTGCTTTTGTTTCTGCTAACGTGATTTTACTTTCATTAATTTGCAAAATCGGTGCTTGAGGTGGCAAACCAATTGTGAGATTAAACATGACACCTACTAGAAAGACCATAAAGGTTATAAGGAGGGCAAGTAAAGACTTTCCAGTCCTTTTTCTTGCATTGAAAAGGGCCATTAGAGCAGTTAGGAGGATCATTTTGGCTAAAATAGAATTCCCAACTCCACCTCTATTTAAGGTCTGAAAAGCAAACATCCCCGCGATTGCAATTAGGGACAGGTAGACCAAAATCTCGCCTAGACCCAGTTTTTCTGTTCGAGTTTGTTGATTTATAGGGGTTTCGTACAATGACTGCCCATTCTCTTTCCTCTTTTTTAGAAAGAGATAAAAACCCAGACCGAGTAGCAGATTAAAGATTGCAAAAACTATTAAAGTACCTATAATCACCGTTCTACCCATGTCTCTCTACTCCTTTATGCTCTCTCTCAAATCTAATCTTTCTCTTTAATGTCCAATTCCCAACTAATAAAACCAGCAAGAAGAAGGGGCCACCTTCTATCAGCACAATGGGTAAAGCCAGTATAGCAATCATCAAAAAACTAGCTTTCTTTTGACGCCAACTACCGCCCCATTCTCCGTTTATCAGTTCACCTAAATAATCGATATAGTCAGTAAACCAAGTCAATAAGGGATTTTGAAAATCATTGAGCCTTAGGTAAATGAACATAGCAGAATATAGCAAAACATAAAGAATTCCAAGGATTAGAATAATCTTTTGACTAGTTCGAGTAGCCTCTAGAACGATTTTTTCTCTCTTCTCTGGTTTTATTTCCTTGAGACTTGGATTCTTACAAGAGAGTTTTTCAAATCTATAGACCAGAAAACGGTAGAGATAATACTTTTTTATATCACGCTTCATAACCCCCCCAATCTAGGAAGGACACTCAATTATAAATCATGGTTTAAACATCTAATTTCAAGGAATTTCCTTCCAAATAGACGGCTTTTGACTCAGTGATTTTGATTTTTTGATCTTCTGAAAAGCCAATGGTTTCACCGTCCTTTAAGGTGACATCACTGCCTAAAACATACTGAAGAATAGACAAGAGGAAATAATATAAGTCATCGCTATTCATAGGAGACTCGATAATTTCAATCTCAGTTCTTCCAAACTCTTTCAAACCATAAGTGTAAATACTAGTTTTATCTCCCTGGTTGATAATTCCCATGTAAATCCAGAGTTGAAGGGGAAGCATTTCTTCTTTCAAAAGGTCAGCCAGGTCTAGATAAAGATCTTTGGGCAAGAGCAAGGTGGTAGAACCCTGATAAATACCAATAGCTAATTGACTAGTTTTTAGGATAGAGGCATTGACTTTAGTTAACAGGGAATAAGTTTCTACTGGCGAAAGATTGTCAGACAAAATAGAAACAATAGCATGCTGTGTGTGCTCCTGTGTTTCCTTCTCAACATCCTGCCAGAGGTAAGAATAGGCATACAATTTTTCAAATTCTTGACTTGGGATGGGAAGATCCATCAAAGCCAGCGCAACGAGAGCACCATCAATCACAAAGGTTGCACTAGAATCATCCCCAGAAACTTCAGAAATTTCAAGTCCCCAGTGAGATTTCAATTCCTGAATGACCTGGTCGAAAGAATAGGCTTGATTGCCTTTGAAAAGAGGCATGGACAAGATCAGTTGTTTTTTCTTCTCTGACTTTTCTTTCTTACTAGTAAATAGATTTTTTAAAAAATTCACAGGACTTCTCCTTTTTCTCATATCAGTTGGAAAGCAAAGCTCTCTTACTCAAAGTAAGTCGCCATACCAAGTTTCCTCATCCTCAAAACCGTAAAATTTCTCATCAAGTAGCCAATTTCCATCCACCAATCTAAGTACAAACTGATGCTTCATTTCTAAAGCTTCTTGATAATGAGTGATGACTCTTGCTTCTTCAGCTTTTGTCATGATAAAATCTACAGAAAAATCATTCGTTTTAACATAGTTATACTCACTTGGAGAGCTATAAGAAATTCGAACTCCTCCTTCCAAGTAATTTTGAGTCACTCGTCCAGTTAGAAGTTGCATTTGCCTCTGAAAATAGTCATCCATAAGTTCATTCCACTTGGGATGAACTTGATTTGCTGGGATGCCAAGGCGTTCTTTTTCCTTATCCAGTGCTCTGTTACGCTCAAAAATTTCCTCTTCTAACAAGGTTAAACTTTTGAGTAAATCAAGCAAGGGTGGGATGATTATTTCCGCCATAGCTCGATAGTTTTCAGGGGTATTTTTATAGTTCACTCTCATGATAACTCTCTTAACTCTCCTGGATTAATTGCTTTACTTCTATGTCTGAAAGTTGTCCATCCATGTAGAGTTTCCTAAGTAAATCTTTATCTACAGTAATTTCATAATAGTCTGTCACAAACTCATGAAATCTCTCAAAGCTATCAAAGAGGTAAGAAAGCAACCATTCTCCACCATCCTGATCTTGGTAAGTGTATTGATGCGCATGACCGTCATACCAGATAAAGAAGGTTGTTTCATCTTTTTGGTCTTCTGAATAAAGTGAGACATACTTTTCGTCCAGTCCTTTATAAAAACCATCAATGACGTCTTGATTCCACTCGTCAGCAGCAAACTGGCTTAAACTGCTTTCATGATCAAAACCTTTTATGAGGATCATTTTATCAGTCAAAATCACATCTAAAGAATCACCAGATCCATTATCAATAAGATAGCGGACTCCATAGTCTTCCTCAGTCTTAATCACGAGTCTGAGCCAATCCTCACTCGGATCTGTTAGATACTCATCAATGACCAGAAAGGCATCTAAGCGAGTCTTTATCTTGCCCCAATCAATCTTTCTCATCTCTAAAAACCTCCATCTTATTCTTGCAATTTATCAAGATCACAAGCCCTATAACGAGCTGTTAGATAGCCTGAAAAGCTAATCTGAGGGATATTCCACTCATTAGCCAAATAAATCGAACAATCTACCTGATCACCTAGAGGGGAACTTGCTGAGAAGACATATCTTCCCAAATCCTCATTATTAGGATTTCTTTCAACTTGACCCAATCTGCTAGTATTGAACCAGTCTTTAAACAGTAACCAGATTTGCTCGGCATCTTCCTTTAATAGGGAGACTTTCAAGTTGTAGCTGATTCCAACCCTAGATCTTTTTTTGAATCCTGACTCATCAGCCTTACAAACTTTTATTGTTCCCTTATCATACTGCCAGTTATCACTATCTAATAGGGGAAATTGAACAGATAGATTGTCTTTAAATCCCTGCATAGTATCTAATAAATCTTTGGAGGCAGCTTCGAATAATTCTAGTTCTTCCATAGTCTTCTCTTTAATTTTCATAGCTAATCACATTTCGATTTAATCTGCATCAACCCAGATCTGGTATTTTTGACAATGGAGACATCTAAACAAGTAACCACAGATAGGCCCGTCTTTGACCAAGTAGTCTTCTACCTCTTGATATTCTTCACGCGCTTCATAGTCTGCCAAAACTTGCTCAGCGATTCCCATATCCTTCAATTCTCGAGTTCCAACTGTACCCAAGTAAGCACAATAATCTTGGCAACAAGAAAGCCAATATTCTCCCTGCCAACTAGAGTAGCCTGGGGTCTGACAAAAAAGCAGCTGATTCTTTTCTGAATCCAATTCACCCTGCCACTCGGCATCTTGGATAAATTCTGCATCGAATTTTTTAGCTGCTTGACCATTTGCAATGCACATTGGGCAAAGGTATTCTATATCCTCTATACTATAAGGTATCAAGGCATAATAAACATTGCTTTCTTTCCCACAAGATGGACAAAGCTTGGCTTCTCCTTCAACAAATGAACCTGTAGCTAAGGGATCTGGATGATAGAGAAAATGTGGCAAAGACTCTAATAGCTTCTGTCTTTGCTTCTTCTCTTCTTTTCTTAGAGGACGAGGAAGGGCAAAACGATCGCCATGACTCTGACTCATTTCTTGTAAACGGCTCAGTTTCTTTATCTGTTTTCGATCAGGTTTGTCTAAGATTTCGGTAAATAAGCTATAGGCACTAGCGTAGAGACCCAATTGTTCATAGAGGTCAACTAAGACTTTTTTAGCTTCTAAATCCTCAGACTTAGCTAATTCATCAGCCAAATCATAGAGTGCCACAACACTGGAAGAATTTCCATCTTGTTCCAGGTATTGCTTTTTTAAAGTAATATACTTTTCTAGAAATGGATTCATGGGACTACCTTTCTAATGGAATCTAAAAACCTTAACAAATAGTGACCAGGACATTCCCATTGAGCTCCAGAATCTTTTTGTAAAACTCTTTCATATTTACAAAACTGATTCGAATTTCATCCTTGATTTCTTCCTCTTCCTCAAGATAATCCCAAATATCAGGATATAAGTCGGCTTTCTTGCATGCTACCATACTAAAGTCTGTCAAGGCTCTGTCCATGTCAAAACTTTCTAGAGCTTCTACGATCTCGGCTATCTTGGTTTTTTCAGTATAGGCTATGTACTCAGACACTTCTTCTAAAGGTGTCACCCCTAAAACTGCTTCTCTCAAGGGATTGTCATCCAAAAATTCTGAACTACTAAATCCTGTCATGACAAAAACCAAAGCATCCCACATTTTGTCAATATCTAGTAAGATATCATGAGTATCAGCGGAGTCCTCAGCAAAGTCTAACAAGTCATCTTCTTGGTTAGAAAGAGCTTTTATTTGTTCTAATTCATTGTCTGGTAAATATTGATAATTGGCAATCATTCCCATGATTTTTCTCCTTTGAATCTTGTAGGATAATACTGATGTTTTTAGCTCTATTTCTATAGAAAATGCTATAATGGAGCTAAGAAATTGGTTTTATTGAATGTTAAATAGGGGGAAATAGTAATGTTCACTAGTATTGTTTTAGGGTTTTATGCTCTTTTCTTTCTATCCTTGTCCTTTACTATCTATCTCTATATCAGACTTGTAGTTGCAGTCAGACAAGGAAAAGAGGTTCCAAAATGGATCTATAAACTTGGCCATGCCATTCAAGGAAGAATTCACGTTGACTATGAAGAAATCACTGATGCCAATGCCATTAAAGAGATTCATTGGTTCTTTCTAATCTATTTAATCGTAAATCTACTCGTATTAGCTGGCTTCTACTATCATGGCAATAGCTTTCCTCAAGCCATTTATGAATGTTTGAAGAAACAATTTTTCATCGTACTTGTTAGTATGATTTTAAAAAGCATTGTTAAATTTATCGTATTAGCTATAAGAAAAAACTTTCAAAACAGTCATGCCTATGCATCAACCAACGCTTTTATCGGAACAGCTTTTTTAACGAGTTATGTGTTTATGTTTTGCATGATGATGAGTGGTCTTCCAGCTCAACCAGTTCCGGTAACCATTCAAAATACAAAAGTTATCGTAGGTGAAACCAAGGCTTCCGAGCTTTTGGACCAAGGCTTTACCTTTGGAGATAAAAGTGCAGAGAGCTCCATTACCAATCCTAAAAACGACCACTTCTATTACGGTCAACTTCTCGAAGTAAAGCGAGATGATCAGTCTTATGGTTTTATGAGCCTTACTCCTACGGGAAAAGATACTGATCAACTTAAAAACTGCGTCATCACCTATTACAGAACACCTAAGGATAGCAAGCAACTAGAAAAAATTTCCATCAATCATGTCAACCTAGTCGATCTTAAGATGCAGGATTTTCAAACACGAAAATTTATCGATATCTTTCAACTAAATCCTGCTGATTATAATGTCACTGACACCGATGCAAACTTCGTCCTAACCATACAAACAGCAGATTACGATCTATGGAAAAGATACAGGATTGAAGCCAAGTTTAATACAGATGGTTCCCTAGATAGCTATGGTGTTAGAGCTCAACATAGTATGTGGGAATGATTCACCCCTTATTTTCCTCTTACCGATAAACATTAGACTGAAAAAATATCGTCGACAAGTTTATAGGTTTCTATGAACCGAAGGCCAGAAGAGCCTTTATCTCTAGTGATTTCTTCATAAATATCTTCTAAATTTTGGGCAGGTGCCAGCATCCAAAGACTAAATGGTCTAAGTTTCACCTGTCCAATTTTTTCAATATTATCTAATAATTGCCCTAAATCTTTGTGATTGAACCAGCAATCTGTATCCAGAGCAAACTTCGTATTGTCCATCTTACAGGAGATTTGACTGGTCAAAAAATCATCGATGGTGGGCTTTTTTGTTTGTAAAAGGCGCGTGCAAGCCAAATGATACTCAAGCTTTCTAGGACTCTGCTCAACCATAGATACAAAGACAAGACCATACTCATCTTGGAACTTAACAGCAAGGAGATCTCCTTCTTCAAAATAAGGTTTGCGTTTAGTTTTGGCTTTAGGGCCTTTAGAGGCCTAGGATTTTCAGTTTGCAACTGAACTCCAAGTTTTTCCAAGACCTTTTTCCTTTGCTTCAAAGCCTTTGAGTCTATTTCCGACCAAAATGGATCTGGACCTTTTTTGATAAGCTCCAAGGTTTTATCTCTGATATCATCTGTCAGGTGACCAATCTTCCACAGTGAGTAGGCAAGAGCTGTCCAATAAATTTCTGTAAAAAAGTCTGTTTGGCAGTAATCATTCTCCGCATCAAGGATATCCTTGATAATATTTGCCACATGTTCACCGTCTCTATAGCGACCAACTACCTCATTGTAAATGTCATAACCTTGATCACTGTCAATGATTTTAACGCCATCAATAGCCATACTCAACTCCTAATGTTCAATCGACATCTTATTGCTAAATCTCAAAACTTATTTAATCTTATGCTTGTTCATTTTCTCTTGGAAAATATCTGTAAGAATTTGGCGTAATTCTTGAGCTTCCTTATCAGGAAGTTGGCCTTCTTGTTCAGCTACGACGTATAATTCTGGATACTCAAGCGAGATTCTCTTAACAGTACGTGTAATGGCATGTTTTCTAACAAAAAATGGAATCCGTTTAATCATATCTTGAGGAATTAAGGCGATAATCTTATCGGCAGTTTCCTTATCGTTCAGCTTAGAGAAAGTTA
Source organism: Streptococcus sp. HMSC061D10 (assembly GCF_001808865.1). Lineage (NCBI taxonomy): Bacteria > Bacillati > Bacillota > Bacilli > Lactobacillales > Streptococcaceae > Streptococcus > Streptococcus sp. HMSC061D10. The sequence goes on from NZ_KV795019.1 coordinate 109,720, forward strand.
GTCCCTTTTTAATCATTTCTTGTTCTTTTTCTGTAAAATCTTTAATATCCATTGTGTTTCCTTATAACTATTTTATTTACTACTATTATACTATTTTTTTAATTGGTCGAATGAAAAATCTCTATAAATCCTCTTTTTCCCAAGAACGGAATCTGTTGTAACAGGTAGTTTTTTCAGCAACTCTTGAATATCAATATCTTTGGGAAGAGGATTCAATTCTCCCAGACTATTTTCCTGAAGATGTGCTGCAAAGATAAACTCTCCCTTTTCCCAATCCATAGCACAATCATTTATAACATCTACTGGCGACAGGTCCAGCAGTTCTTGCTCTTGCGCTATAAAAGTTTCATAGATCAACTCAAAAATGGCTTCCTTATCAATTTTTACAACTCTTAATGTATGTTCATCCATGCTTGCTGTCCTTTAATCATCACTATCATCTTCTGTCACATGCCAAACCTGAGCTTGGTAGGGTTCTCCATCACTATCGTATTTATTGATATATCCAATAAATTTTTCATTTTCTCTTGGTTTATGTTGGTTAGCATTGATTACCCAAACAGCCCAAACTCCGACCAAGACAATCATTATGAATGCCAGTACTACTTCCATATTAATGCCATCCTTTAGAATTGAACCCACTTATCATTATCCATAATAAAGGGCTTCGCTAGACCTTCTCCTGTATAGTTTTCGTATTTTGTATCTAGATATTTGTAGCAATCTTCCTTGGTTGCAAATTTGATAGCTTGATAAGGCTCCTCAAAAGTTAACTTTTCGACAAAGAGATAGCCGTCCTCACTCGGTACAAGAATTCCAACATGACCGATAAAGAGGGATTGACCATCCAAGTCATCATGGACGACTACGGACAGCATTCGAGCATTCTCATTAAACTTGAATTGAGAAAGGAATTTTTCCATCTTAGAAGCATGCACCTTAACATCTGTCGTTGCTTCGGTCTTGACTCTTGAGAATAAAATATCAAAAGCATCCTTGTCTTCCGCACCAAAGACTTTTCCTTTGTCAATGGCATCATTATCGACAAACAAAAGGGAATCATCTTTCTCTAACTTAGGGATTTCGATAGAATTTTTCAATAAACAATAACTGTTAATACGACAGTTGGTACCGACAAAATCCCCCTTTTTAGGCGTCCAAAGATTGCTTATCTTTTCAACATCGTAGTCTGTTCTAGTAAATGTAGAAAAATCTCCAGTTAAGCCTACTGAACCGACAGTATTGTTATAATCGTTGACAAGATTGAAAAATGCATCCACACTTTCTTTATCCAAATGTGCAGCCAAGGCTTTCCGAACTTCTTCTGCACTTGGTTGACTGTTCATATTGGTATAGCTAGCCTTCCAAGAAACTTGAGCAGACTGTGTTTGAGTTACTGAAGTTTCAGTAGTTCCATCACTCGACTTTTGAGCTTGATTACGAGCCACTAAGGTCAAAAGAAGTGTTGAGCAAAGACCTATAGTCGCTAATCTTTTAAATTTCATAGGCTTTCCTTTGTTTAAAAAAATTGTTGTTAAAGGTAAATAAGATTATGCTTTCGGTTGAGAATAGACTTGGATATGCTGACCTAGCACCTTAATTTCTACTGGTAGGTCATCAGATTTGTCACCATCAACATCCGTTTCTAACTCAATGTCTGAAGAGATTTTGATATGACGAGCTTTTATGTACTCGATGTGATCATTTTCAACGACATCCCCTTTTAATAAGTCAGGGATTACAGATAATTTAGAAAGAATTGATGCATCCTTAAGAATCAGAACGTTTGCATATCCGTCCTTATCTTCATCAAAAATCTTCTTATCAGCAAAATAATTGGTTAGGAGAACTAAAACGTGACTTGCTTCTCCAATATAGTTTCCATTTTCTGTCTCAACAGTAATATTAAATGCTTGATCTGTCACGACAGACTTTACAGTATTAACCGCATAGGCTAGCATACCAAACTTTGTTTTATCTTCAATTCCAACGTTATGAATAGCTTCTGGTAGTGAACCAATACTAAAAATGTAGCCGAAATAGTCCCCATTGGATTTTCCAATATCAATCTTATTCGTAGAATTGAAATCAAGCTCGTCAATCGCGCCGTCAATATCTTGATTTATTTCTAATAATTTTGTGATGAGATTTCCAGTTCCTCCAGGTATAATTGCTAGTTTTGGAATATAGTCTCTTTCAGCGATACCAGAAATTACTTCATTAACAGTACCATCTCCACCGAATACAAGGACTGCATCATAATTCTCCCGAGAAGCTTCTGTGGCGAAGTTGGTTGCGTCTTGCGCTTTTTGTGTAATTCTGGTATCGACTTGCTCGAAGTATTTTTTAGCCTTATTTTCTAACTTTTCCTTATAATCTAAAGCCTTTTCTCCACCAGAGGTTGGATTGATAATCAACATTATTTTTTGCATTCATTTTCTCCTCAATATCTATTTACATACTTAGGCTATCAATATATCTTTTTTTGATACACTTTATTATATAATGAAATTTCTAAAAACAAAAATTGGAAGTACTGAACTAAAATAGATACAATCCTGAACTGTCTAAGAATTTTTCTTTCAAAATTGGAAAAATAGATTTGTAGAAAAGATTTTATCAAGTTACAAACTGAAGAAATCATCTCATTCACTCTTTCTTCATATACATCAGTTTTTAATTTACTTTAAAACAAAAACTATGCTTCTATTATTTTCTTAGCCACAAATGTTGTAAAAAACTAATATCTTTATAGGGTTTTAAATCACATACTGCAAGTTCAATCTTTGTCATTTCTTCTAACCAGTTTTCTTTGCTCTTAAATTCATTTGGTTGTAGACTGTAAAATGTTCGAATCCCCAAATAGTTTTCTAATTTAAGACCAGACAAAGCTAATAATTCCTCAATCGTATAAGTAGAACCACTTGTAAATGAGAGGCTCTCAAAATTTTCACCATTGAGTAAGCTAAAAGCTTGGTTGATGTCATTAGCAAAAACAACACTTTGTAGAACTTTTCCAACTTGATTATGCTTGATAATTGAAATTAAGCCATCATCTTTTAAAATTCTTTTGAACTCCAGAAGATAGTCTTTTCGGTCATTAGGATCTATATATTCTAGAACATTATGGCAAAGGACAAGATCAAAGGATTTATCCGTAAAACGAGCGAGTTGGTCAATACTTCCCCACAATTTTTCATAGGATGTGGAAGAGTTGGCATAGAGCATTTCCTCATTGGGTTCAACAGAAATAACTTGATTCTTGCGAGAGAGAAATTCACTGACCAAACCAAATCCAGATCCAAAATCAAGAATTTTCTTACCTTCCAGGTGAGCAAGTTGGGCAAAGGTTATTTCATATTGTATCTTTCCCCAAGGTTGTTTTAACATATTTCTATAATGTTCAAGATCAGATTTTTTGCTTGTCATGTGTTACCTCATTGAAATTGATATTTTTTTAAAATCATTTCTTCTAAAAGTTTACAGTAAACTCCCGGATTTTCAGTGATCTTACAACAGTGGTCATATCCTTGCCAAATGTGAAATGTGGCATGAGGATACTTTTTTGGAAGAACTTTTTTAGCAGCTATCAAGTCGAATTCTTTTGAACCATAAAAGAAAACACAACTCTTTTGTTCCTCTGGCGAAAGGTTAGGCAAAGCTACGAAGGCACAATCATGGGAAATATGTTTGATGCTTTCTTCATCCATAGCAATGAAAGAATCCGCCATCATTTCTCCTTTTTCTCCATAAAGTCCAACCATCTTACGAACAGCAAGATCTCTATTTCGCAGAGCTTTTCTATGCTTTATTAACAATAAATACCTAGTAAAGACATCAAGCAAGGGCGCATTTGTCCATAAACTAATCCCTTCAAAAACAAGTTTCCCAAACCTGATGTCCTTGTAATTCAACAATTGCAGTAATACAACTCCACCCAAGGATGCACCAAAGGCTAAACACAAGTCTTCTATATGATGATCCTTTAGATAATCATAAATCATCTGGCTTTCCTTAAGAGACGATTCGTAGATGAGCGAAGCTGATTGCCCATGTGCAGACAAATCCGGAATGATATATCTAAACTCTTGCCCCATCTGGTCTGCAATCAGGGACTTCATCCCTTGAGCCGATGATAACATCGGGTGGATTAACAATATCGTATCTTTCTGATTAGAATTAAGATCAAGAATGTTCATTATCTATCACCAGATTTCTTTCCTTTTTAGCCCTTATCCTTAAAGAACTTATACCATCCATTTATGATTTATTCAGATAAATGCAACAATTATAATACCTTCACTTGAACCCCTTGCTTGTCGAACGTTTCTTTGACATGTTCAAAATTACTGCTTATGATAGTCGCTTGCTTCAGATTTGGAAACTGTTGCAGTTCTTTAAGACTAACTTCATTTAGATCGAAACTATCATCTTCACCGTCCCACTGAGGTATCAAATTCAGATAAATTTCATTTCCTCCATCCATATAGATTTCTTGAACTTGTTCGGCATATTTCTTAGGTATAGGAAGATTTATCATATAATCAAGTGCTGGCTGAATAATCTCCAGACTTTCTGTGTCGATTTCCTCTTCACTAAATTCTTCCGCAAAATCATAGATGTCAAAGTAGGGTTTCAGTACAAGTAAATCATACATCAAAACCTGGATAATGGCTAGTTTAAAATTTATATTTTCAAAGGAAAGCAGTTCTTCGTCAGTTTCTTTTAACTTGTAACTTTCCCGTTCATGTTTGAACTCTGGAAAGTAGGAAATAGAAAGTGTGTCTGTGATTGTCTCTGTAATTCCATTAAAATTTGTTCCATAAGGAGTCCATAAAATAAGGTCAAAATCCCCTACTCTATGCCTATCAGAAAAGAAATAAGGAGATTTTCCATCTGATAATACCACAGCTTGACATGGTTGCTTTGGCAATTCTTTCTCTCCAGTCATAGATTTTACAACATCGCCATAGTAGAGGAAAACAGTAGAAATCAAATGTTCCTCATCAATGTAGGTCTTACATTTTTTTAAATGATTATTAATTGAGAAAGAATGTTCAAATACAATTCCAGCTTTATCATAAATGTATTTGATAAACTTATTATCTCTTTTGACAACCTGGTCAGGCTTCCCCAATACAGCTTCAATATCTTTCAAGGACAAAGGAAAAGCTAAGCTAGTTCCGTTAATAATCATTGAATTGTTTTGAAGATCGATTTCAAGTTTTTTGTGTGTTTTTTTCTTAAAAAAATCAAACATATTACTACCTTTTCTTAAGTTTCTTCCAGATAAATCTTGACCGCTTGGTATTCCTGCTCTTTAGCATAGGCAAACACCTCTGAAGCTCTAATGTAATCAAAGATATTTTCCTCTAAATCTTCATCCCAGATTGATTCATGAAATATTTCATTCTCTTGACTTGCTTCATAGAAAATATCAAGGTGAACCTGATAAAACTCTTCATCTTCATTTGGGACTTGCCTTACCAACGATAGTTGAAACAAGGGCTTATCAGATATACTTGTAAATGTCCCTGTTTCAAACAAAATCATCTCATCCTCAATAGGCTGACGACACAAGTCTTCAAAGATTGCTACCATTTCCTCTAAGGGCATCTTATCGGTGATTCTTTCTCTTAAAAATTCAAGTGATTGCTTCATATTTTTTCTCTTTCTAGATGGTTTTCGTTCTTAGAATAATCCTATTAAAAAATTGAATCCCTACACCTTTTATTATACTACATAAACAGAAAAAAAGACCGAACCAGATGGCTTTCACCCTAGTTTCAGTCTAGCTCTTTTTGATAATCGGAATAGCCACTGTAAGGACGTCTATCCCCAAATTAATTCCCTGAACTTGGTAGTGATAGATTGGGCTAAGCAAAATTTAAAACTCACAGATACAACTTTCATCTCACATTCTTTAGAAATTCTCACGATTAACTTCTTCAAGATAGTCATCCAGATGATGGTAGATCTGCATATCTACTTCTGAACCATCTTGTAAAACTGCAAATACCTTCACTTTATCATCATTGACAAATACGAAATTATGTTCACCAAAATAAGCCTGATAACCCTTGTCAACTAAGGTCCAAAGTTCATCTTTTGTTAAACCAAAAATATCTTTTTTTACAAGATAGGTTTTCCTGACTTCCATTTTCATGATAGATATTTCTCCTTAAGAAGCTAGATAGTGCTAGATGTTTCTCTTTACTGCTCAATCCGTCTACTCAAGCAGTGGCATACACTCACAAAGAACTTTGGTTGACTATTGAATATCTTTCATCGCTTCTTTCACATATCCTTCGACATCTTCAATCTCTACAAACATTGGGTCTAAGTGACATAGAAAGTGCCAATCTTCAGTGTCGCGTTTTCTGTAGACAATCGCTTCACCGTCTTCACTTCCGAAAAAGCTTCTGTCGACTTCGTACCCTTTGCTTTCTAAGAAAGCTTTTGCCTTGCGGAAGTTTGCTTCTCTGGCTTCGACATAAGCTTTCACTTCATAGTTATTAACGACATAGGCATCGACTTTTGTAGCTCCTTCAATCACTTTATCGTTTTTAACCGATAGATTCGAAATATCTTTCCAAATAATGTCCACATTTTCCTCAGAATTAAACGAAAACCTAGATAAAGGGACAATATTTCCATTGAAGACAATTTCCATATAATCCGGTAGATTTTTTGGACTAAAATACTCCACTTCAAAACTATCCTCGTTTTCTAAAGTATATCCAGGGATTTTAGCTACAAATTCTTTCCCTTCTTCTAAAGCCTCAAATACGACTAAATCCTTTGAATAATTGTTTTGGTACAATTCTAATAGATACATCATTAATCCTTCCAATATTTGAAAAACCAACCGAGATTTAAGCGACTTACAACCTAATTATCTATCCTTAGTATACACATATATTTCATAACGAAGATATTTAACTATAGTTTATCCAGGATCTACATTTATGGAAGTTAATTTGTAACCATCCTCATTGTATAAAAACTCTAATTGTAGGATTAAATCTACTAATTCAGAATTAGAGGTCATCTGATATTCAACAGCAAAGCCAGTTTGATCATTAAATTCATAAACTTGTAGTTGAGAATACTCATAATTCGGATGGAAATTACATTCTACACCATATTCATCAATTTTATCAAAATCATTTAATTGTAATGAATCGTCAATATATTCAAGCAACTCTCTTACATCATCAACTTCTGAACAATCAACACAATCCATAATCTCACTATAATTATTTAGATGAATTGCTCTTAAAATCTTTTTAAGTACTTCAATTACTTTTTCTTCATTTTGGCATTTTTCTTTGTACTTAAAATCATCGAATTTTCCCATGATAATACTTCCTTTTCTAAAATTTAAAATGTTGTTTCCTTACTAATTCTATTACTCGCCAATATTGTATAAATTAAATAAGCAATAAAAATGATAATAAAAATAAGATTAATTTTTAACACAAAATAGAGATTTAACAAATTTGCGAACGCATGAAATAATATACAGTATCCCACAGATTTCGTTTGACGATAAAGAAGCCCTAAAACAAAACTTAAAAATAATGTATATATAAAAAATAAAATAAAAGGAAATCCTTGATGACTTTCTCCAACTATAAACCATAAAGGCAGATGCCAAATCCCCCAAATTGATCCTACAATCAAATTAGATTGCCAATATGTATATTTTTTATCAAGTAATGGTTGTAATATTCCTCTCCATCCTAATTCTTCATGTCCACCACCAAAAAAAATTAATTGAATAAAGAATAGTGGCATTAGATAAATGGATACTCCATTTAATTCTAAGGAAGATACAGAAAATAGTATCAAAATTGCTAACAAATGAATAATGAAATAAGTACTACTATTTCCTTTCTTACTAAATAGAAAATGTTGAAATTTTATATTATTCCTTTTCAAATAAAAGCCACTTGCAATAGCTGGACCAAGTGCACCTACTATATGTAACATTCTCCCTATAAATGTTTCTAATCCCAAAATATGAGATTGTGTAAATATGGCAAGAAGCCCCCAAGCTATATAAGAAATTCCAAATGTAAAACAAAGATAATTTTTTAAATTCTTTTTGTCAATTTCTGTCATTTTATCTTCCTAATCCTGATTATTCTATGTTTAATATTTTTTACTGCTTCTTAGTTGCTCTCGATTATAACTACCTATATTCTATCACAAAAACACAAAAAAGCCTTACAATCAAGGCTTTTCATTATTCCTTTCGTTCACTTTTAAGAGCAGAGAAACACTCTCAGCGGTTCGGACTTACCGTATCATTTCGTCGGTGCCCCTCCTCATTCTACGAGTCCTATCGCATGGGCCGAACATCTGCTTCTACTTCGCTGATGCCTCAGCTCGGACAAGCAGTGATACGACCTCAACATGAAACGAGCGAACACTAATTATGCCAGGTAGTCTTGTCTGTTCTATAAACTTTTTAACGATAGCATAAGGTTATCGTCAAATGGTATTACCTAGATAAACTGAGATTTTATTATTTCTTTTTCTTTGGTTTTGGTGCAGGTAACTCATCATACATTGAATTAAATAAGCCGGTTAAATATTCTTTGTTGTCAACATCATCTACCAATAGCATTTCCTTTGCACCTTCATACGGCAATTCGTATTCTACATCCGGCATATACGCTATTGCAGATTTGACAGGCTTCACTAAAAATCTATCATCATAAATTCCACCCATGATTTTCCCTCGATAATAAATTATATATTCACCCATCATTGCTCTATATGATATTTCTTCCAACTCGGACAATTGTTCTAAAATGAAATCTAAATATTCTTTACTTGAAGCCATTTTTGCTATCTCCCTTAATTACTAAAATTTCAATAGTCCATTTTCATCAAATTGAAAATTGGGTCCCCAAGAAACTTCCCAATAATATCTATGCGTGATATCCATCCCAGAAAAGCCCTGTGGCTCTTTTACAATTTTTTCACCTGCTTTTCCTTACTAATTCTAGCACTCTCCAATATAGTATAAATTATATAACCAATAAAAATGATAATAAAAATAACATAGCAGCCAGTCTTACAACTTACTACTTTTCATATGATAATTTACAAATGTCTTTCCAGCCACTCGATCTTTTTAAAATCCTTATTGTTATTGTGATCATTTCGATAGGAGTCTTGAGAAGAAGCTTTATAAATACTTAGATACTGCTCCAGACTTGGAAGACGAAAAGTGATGCCTTCAATGTGAATAAGCTCAATATCCGATTCCGAAACTCCTGCAAAATCAAGTAAGGAATCGATACTTCCATATTCAACACTCACTCTATCCTTTTGGAATTCATGCTCATGAATATCTATTAAGACGTAGCCTAAGTCTTTCATCACTTTCATTATCTTGTCCCAGTCATAAATTCTGAGATGATCAGGTGCTTCCCAACCTCTAGGGTCACCAGGCACATGAATGTCAATGTCAGACGGCCCCCAATTTTCTTTCGTTCTAAACTCCAATCCCAAAGACCCCATCAGTGTCGGTGTAATTCCGACTCGATTTAAATGGAAACAAATGGTTTTAAATTCTTCAAATAAGAGACTCATGTTTATTCTGAACCTTTCATCTAAATGTTCGTTATTTCTACTTTATTACCTTGAACAAAATCATTTTCATTTTCTAGTATATCCAGTTATTTTAGATACAAATTCTTTTCCTTCTTTTAAGGACCCAAATGCGACTAGATCTTTATAAGAAGGATTTTGATACAATTCCAGCATATACATCTTTCATTCTTCCAATATTTGAAAAACTAACCGATATTCTATGCAACTTACAACCTAATTATCTGTCCTTAGTATACACATATATTTCATAACGAAGATAATTAAGTTTGGTTTATCCAGGATCTACATCTATAGAAGTTATTTTGTAACCATCCTTATTGTATAAAAATTTTAATTGTAGGGTTAAATCTACTAATTCAGAATTAGAGGTCATCTGATATTCAACAGCAAAGCCAGTTTGATCATTAAATTCATAAACTTGTAGTTGAGAATACTCATAATTCGGATGGAAATTACATTCTACACCATATTCATCAATTTTATCAAAATCATTTAATTGTAATGAATCGTCAATATATTCAAGCAACTCTCTTAAATCATCAACTTCTGAACCATCAACACTATCCATAATATCTCTATAACTATTTAGATGAATTGCTCTTAAAATCTTTTTTAGTACTTCAATTACTTTTTCTTCATTTTGGTAGTTCTCTTTGTACTCAAAATCATCGAATATTCCCATGATAATACTTCCTTTTCTAGTAGTTAATTTTAAAGCTTTTAAAGCTTATGTATAGTAAAAATGTTTCTCTAACAAGCTGACACACTCGGCAGTTCGGAATTACCGTATCATTTCGTCGGTTTCCCTCCTCACTCTACGAATCCTATCCCATGGGCGGAGCATCTACTTCTACTTCGCTGATGCCTCAGCTCGTACAAGCAGTGATACCGCCTCAACATGATGCGTTTGTGGACTCAAAAGGTTCAGTGAACCTTTTGAGGATTAGCTACGTTTCACTAACAAACTTACACACTCCACGTGTGCTGAGAGCTTTCTTCTATACTAATAGACGAAAGGGTGTGAAAATGATTTTTAAATGATACTGTGGAACGGAACAGTAGCCCTAGTATTGACTACTGTCGTTTCTATTCATATTGGCTATTCTAGGACTGAGATGAAAAAATCTATAAATGCTCAGAATAAAATTGAACCCGCAAATCTCCCCAAAACAATGGTGAGTCATGTACTTGTATTATTCCGAAAAAATACACCTCTGGTGCAGTGAGACAAATTGGTGTATCTTATAGTGGCTTCGTAGATGAAAGCTATACTCTACTATCACTCTTTGATGATGTAGAACAAATTGAAAAAGATAATAGACTTCAGACAGCTATTGATGTTGTCAGAGAACAGTTTGGTTTTTTAGCCATACAAAAAGGAACCGTCCTAACTGAAGGTTCCAGAAATATTGAACGCAGTAAACTTATCGGTGGTCATTCCGCGGGTGGATTGGAGGGATTAAAATGAAACAAGAAAAAAATACAGTACAATTTTCAGAAATCCGTAGCAAAGGATGTAATGATATTGAAATGCTTGAAAGATTTTTACATGGAATCGTTGAAACAGCAACTTCAAAACTTCGTCAGAGAAAACTCAAAACAACTGAAATATCGATACGACTAGTACATGCTAAATCTGAAAACCGATTACCATTGGAATTTACATTTAGCATTAAGCCAACAAGCTCATCTGTGATAATCTATACTGAGGTAATCAATCGCTTTAAAGAATGTTACACAGGTGGGGGAATTCAAGGTTTTACGATTCAATTTGATAAAAATACCCTTGCCTCTGCATAGAAAGGATTTGATATGATTGACCGTTCATATTTACCATTTCAATCAGCAAGAGAGTACCAGGATACAAAGATGCAAAAATGGATGGGCTTTTTCCTATCTGAACATGCATCAGCACTCTCTGATGATACAAACAAAGTAACGTACATGTCTGACTTATCACTAGAGAAGAAATTATTACTCCTCAGTCAAGTATACGCCGGGCAGCTACGCACACGCATTCAAGTGATTGAAAAAAACAAGCGTGTTTCCTACACTGGAACAATACCAAGTCTGACCAAAGATTTCATTTTGATAAAAACTACAACAGGTCACATCAATTTGAAATTAAAAGACATTATTAGTATTGAACTTGTCGAGGAGGTGCTCTATGAATCAGCTTGAGTTTCAGCGTAATCACCTACAAATGGACTATTATAGCGAGAGCTACCAAGATTTTGAACGTGACTTCTACCGCTACTCTAACATGAATATTCCATTGACCTTCCTAACTGATGATATCCTAAAAACAATGGCGACTTCACGTAAGAATTACTTTGTCCTCAATAAGGAAAAGTCCAGAGATAACCGCGATCACTTCTTCATATTTGAAGTAAGTACCGTAGATGAGAATCCGCTAATCTATCATTATACATATAAGAAAACTACAATATATTTAGCAGAAAAATAGGAGCAGTTCAATTGACTGTTCCTATTTTTAATATTCATAAAATCTAAAGTCTTTATACTCTTTAACAATGGAGTCGCCAACCAGAACAGACTATACTGACCAGCGACTACCTTAAATTTAATGTTTCAGATTTATTTTCTTATCTCTAATTTCATAAACTACATCTGCTACATTTTCGAGTAATCGTTTATCGTGGGTGATAAACACGATAGTTCCGGTGTACTCCTTCATTAGTATTTCCAAAGCCTCTAAACTTGGTATGTCAAGGAAGTTACTGGGTTCATCCATTATTAGGATGTTATATCTACCCATGAGCATTTTAGCAAGCAACAATTTTATAATTTCTCCACCGCTTAAAACAGATAAACTTTTTCCAATATCGTTCTGTTTGAACCCCATAGATGCTAGCACTGAACGAATTTCTGATATATTGTAGTCACAATCCTTCTGCATAAACTCCATAACATTCTGATTACTGTTGTACTTGTAACCATTCTGTGCAAAGTAACCTATTTTTGCCTTAGGCGAAATAGAAATTCCTTCTTCATGGTTTAAGATCATTTGGATTAAAGTTGTTTTTCCGATTCCATTACCACCAGTTAACGCCACTTTTGCTCCTAACGGAATTTGAAAAGATGCATTTTCAAACAGAGCCTTATCCCCAAATACTTTATTAATTTCTGCACCGACTATAGGGTATGGATTATGGAGCTCCAATGCTTTACTTTGCCTGAAACGAATTCTGCGAATGCCTTCCGGAGCTTCTACTTTTCCTAAGGCCGCAATCCTGTGCTCTAGGGTTTTAGCAGCATTATACATCTTTTTTTCCTTACTTCCTATTGATTTTTGATGAGCTAAACGCCCTCCGTCTTCAGTACTTTTTTTCTTTGAAGAACCTTTTGCCTTCTGTTCTATTTTACGAGCCTGTTTTCGCTTTTCCTCCGCAGCCCTTTCCAATCGGGCACGTTCCGCAATAAATTGTTCGTATTCTGCAGCTTGGCTCTTACGTTCTTCCTCTTTCTGACGAAGATAATCAGAATAGTTTCCCCAATACTCAGTGATTTTGCCATCTTTCAGTTCCCATATTTTATCTACTATTTCATCAAGAAAATAGCGGTCATGGCTAATAACTAACAGTGCACCTGTAAAATATTTTAGCTGTCCTATTAGAAAATCAATTCCTTCACGGTCTAAATGGCTCGTAGGTTCATCCGCTAAAATACCATGAACCTGTGCCGATAAGGCCTGTGCTATTTTAAGCCTTGTTTCTTCACCACCGCTCATAGTCTGTATATTTAATTGCTCAACACCTAGCTTGCCTACAAGTGCAAAATCTTTTTCCTCCTGCAGAGTTACTTCGTCCAACTGGGGAATATAGGCAAGTTCACCCAGACGATTCATTTTACATCCTGGGGGAGTTAATTCTCCTAAAAGTACCCTGAGTAAAGTGCTTTTTCCAGCACCATTTGCTCCTACTAAACCAATACGGTCATAATCATATACTTCTAATTCATTTATATCTAAAACATCGCGTCCTTTGAATTCCACACGAATGTCTTTTGCTTTTAATATTAATTCCATAACATTTCCTCCTGTCTATAATCGCATGCTTTCATTTGCTTGTATGCAGGGAAAACCCTGCGATTTTAGCAGGAAGAGTTACATGAAAATAAGATACATAAATATTCCTCCAATATTGTTTATTTTAAATCTAATTTTCTAACCTCAGTTATCATTTGGCAAACTATAGCAATGCCAATAATTAAAATACCTGATAGTAAAAACCAATGATTTACACCGATTTTATCAGCAAAGAATCCAGAAAGAATTAACCCAATTGGCATAGCAAGTGACATGATACTTCCGATCAAAGAAAATACACGTCCTAAATATTCAGGCTTAATTTTCTCCTGAAAAAGAGCTGTTTGCACACCGCTATAAAATGGCACCGAAAGCCCCATTATTGCACAGCAAACTACGAATATTACAAATCCATTTGGAGGAAGTATTCCCGAAACGGCTAAACTGGTCCCCATTATAAAAAATGAACTTGTTATTAGTAATACATGCTTTTCGAAGCCCCCTAATCTTCCTAATAATAAGCCTCCTGCTAGCATCCCAAATGCAAAGGAAATTTCCGTAATAGAAATATGCACAGGCGTTCCATTAAAGTGTTCCATGCTTATTAAAGGAAATAGTGCATTGATTGGCATATAAACAAAAGTATATAGTGTTCCTAAGAGTAATAAGGCAAACAATCCTTTGTTTTGTCTCAGAACCACAACTCCTTCTTTCATCTCCCTTATGAAATTTGGTTCTAAACTTTGCACTTGATTACCCAGCTTAGGTATACGTACAATTGCTACCGTAATAGATGCAATCACAGCACCCAATACGTCGATGGCAATAATAGCATTTAAATCCCAAACGGAGTATAAGAGTGCTGCAACTGCCGGACTAACAATATAGCTTATAGACTGCAAAGACTGACTATAGCCTGCGCATTTCGTTAGCTGTTCTTCTGGTACTAAAAGTGGTGTAACCGCATTGAGTGCTGGGGTATGAAAAGCTGTTCCAATGCTACGGATAAACAATACTATCATAATCATCCAGACAGGTAGCTCCATACAGAATGCAACAATAGCAAGCACTGCACCAGCTGCTACGATAATTAAATCGGCACCAATCATTATCTTCTTCCTATCATGACGATCCACTAGCACACCAATGGCAGGTCCCAAAATCGCATAGGGTAAAAAACCTACTAATGAAGCCATAGACAAGACCATCGCAGATCCTGTTTTTTCTGTAAGGTAAAAAATAATCGCCATTTGCAGGATGGCACTAGTGATTAATGATACTGCTTGCCCTGCCCATATTGCATAAAATTTTCGTTTCCAATTGTTGTATTTTTCCATTTATATTATCTCCTGCATATTATTTTGCTTGAATTTCTATTTTGAATAGCATTCTAGGCAATAAAAAATGCAGGCCAAACCCCACAATGTGGCTTTTGGTCTGCATACATACAATTTGGAAACATTCATATTAAAGACATAGTTAAATAAAGGTATAGTTAAATAACCAATATCCTCACCGTAACTAATGAATGCTCAATATCGTATAAATAAGCACAACAAAAAAGCCTATCATCGGGTATAGATTCTGCTTTTTTTATTGCCAGCTTATCTTAAACGCATTGAGGCTGTCATAGTTTCGGTTCCTCCTACATCTTTGTTTATATCAATTTATAGTATAACACAAAAAGATGATATGTTCAATATAAAAGTTATGGAATGAGACTCATACTTCCAATTCGATGCCAGATTTAAAGGATATGACGAAGTTTTCTTCATAGACTGTAACGCTCTGGATTATCTTCCTTAGTAGCAAGCGATTAGCTTTCACAAAATCTTCTGTTTGTAGTTTTAAAAATTCATCAGGATTTTCTAACTCAACCTCAAAATATTTCATTTTACATTCCCTCATTTCATTTATTGATAAATTGAGTTTGCAAAAAAGAGTGGACAATTTTTGTCTACTCTTAACCTTTAAAATAGTTTTTTTTAATCGATTTGAAGTTGCCTAAATTATTACTTATTCGGTAAAATGAAGTATTGCTTTCAACAGATTTCCTTCAACTACACTTCACTTGATTCAAACAAGGTGGGTACATTTCTATTCCCACAAACTCCTTGTCAATGGAAACAAACACGTACCCACAGGGTAAATGGAAATAGAAACTGATAATTTCTAGCTATCACTTCTACTCATTCCAAAAATTTTCTCACTCTGATACTTACCCACCATAAAGCAAAAAGCCTTGCAATCAAGGCTTTCATTATCCCTTTCGTTCAAAGGTTTCTAAGCTTTTACGAGCAGAGCGACACACTCAGCGGTTCGCTATCTCCGTTCTGTCTGCGTGCTAGCACTTGTCAATCACGGACAGCTATCGCATGGGCGGAAGTAAATGCTAATCTTCGTCGTTTTACTCCTTGACTAGCAAACTTACCGCCTCAACATGATGCGTTTGCGGAAAAAGATCCACCGGCTGGACTTTCTTCAATTCGTAGCCCAACTCTTGGTAGAGTTTGATATCACGCGCCATGGTGGCGACGTTACAGGAGATATAGGCGATGCGGTCAGCGCCTGTTTGGGCGCTTGCTTTGATAAAGCTATCGGTCAAGCCCTTGCGTGGTGGGTCGACTAGGATGGCGGTTGGTTGGATGCCTTCCTTAAGCCATTTTTTCATGGCATTTTCAGCTGTATCACAGACATAGTGGGCATTAGTGATGCCATTTATACTAGCATTTTTCTGGCTATTTTCAACTGCTTCGGGGATGACTTCGACACCATAAACTTCCTTAACATGCTTAGCAACAGATAAACCAATAGTTCCGATTCCTGAATAGGCATCGATCACCACATCATCTTCACTTAACTCCGTAAAATCAATGGCTGTCTGATAAAGCTTCTCTGCCATTTCTGTGTTGACCTGATAAAAGGCTGGTCCAGAAATTTGGAAGCTATTCCCCAACATTTGGTCCGTAATGTAATCTTGACCATAAAGCGTACGCCATTCTTTCCCAAAAATAGCATTGGTATTCTGGTCATTGATATTCTGCATAACAGACACAATCTCTGGGAACTGCTTGATGACTTGTTCAATCAACTGTTCAACTCGGAAAATTTTAGGACGAGTGGTCACCAAAATAACCATAATTTGACCTGAATGATGGCCACGACGTACAACAAGGTTTCGAATCAGACCAGACTGTTCCTTTTCATCATAGGGTTTTAAGTCATAGCGACGAAGCAAATCACGTAAAGCCACAATAACTTGGTCAATCACTGGATTCTGGATATAAAAATCTTCAAGAGGCATAAGATCATGAGAATTCTTACGGAAGAAACCAGTCTCCAGAACACCATTGACACGACGAACAGGAACCTGAGCCTTGTTCCGATATTTGATAGGATTTTCCATACCAAGAGTATCAGCAACCTCTATATCCGTCATTCCAGCAATCTTAAATAGGCTATCTTTTACTTGCTTGGTTTTAAACTTGAGTTGCTCTGGATAAGCTAGATGCCCCAAGTCGGCAATACCTGAACGCAGGTAAGCCAAATCTAAGTTTTGATTACGATGTGGAGATTGTGTAAGATATTCCTCGACTTTACCAAAGCCAATCTTCTTGTTGACTTTAAGGACTCGCATAAGGATTTTTTCAGTCGGAAGAGCATTCTCTACAAAAAAGACCAAGCCATCTACCTTGGCAACACCTGCTCCTTCATGAGTCAAATCGACAATCTCAACTTCTACAATATCATTTTTCTTTAACATATTCTTCACTTTCTATAAGCCGACAAAAAAGACGGCAACAATCCTGTTACCATCTATTATACCATGAATTGATCTAAGCACCAAAACTCTTGAAGAAATCAAGGATAGCTTGCCAAATTGAGCTAAGGATGTTTCCACCGTCTTGAATAGCTTTATTGGCATCAAAGTTTAGGTCGATATTGCTGAAACTATCACCTGCTTGTGCAACGATACTTTGTTTCAGATCTTTTAGCGTCTTAATAAAGTCTTCGTTATTAAGAATATCGCTCTTAGAAAGATTAAAGGCAAAGTTGATGATGACATTGACTTGGTTCCCTGTTATAACCTGATCCAGCTTATAATTTTTCAACGTATCTTCAACAATCTTACGAACATCATCTTCAGTAAGCTCACCCTTGGACTCTTTAGCTTTAGCGATAGCAGATTTGATATCGGCAAGGGCTACATTGAGTTTATTGGCATCATAGCCTGATTTGTCCTTATTTTCATCGTTGATGTCTGACAAGGCTTTTAGTTCTTCCTGAGCTAGGTCTTTATTTTCTTGAGGAAGTTGAACACCATTAGCTTCTAACGAATAGTAAATACCTGCTAGGGCACTTTCACCTGTTACAGGGATTGGTGCAGCAACGGTGATACGAGCATGTTCCACACCCAAGGTAACGGCCGCATTACGGTACATATCTTGGGTCACTTTAGTAATATTTTCAGGGGTTTCAATCTTCACTTCAAGTGGAGATTTTTCACCTAATTTTTGAATTTTTGCAGACGAATAGAGCTGGAGACTAGAGTCATTGGCAACGTTCATAATCTTTGAGTAGACATCTGGCGTCATAGTCTTCAGTTCTTTGGTATCTGTAGAGGCGTTATAGCCGAGTTTTTTTAATGTTTGATTTTTTTGATCTTCAGTGAGAGAAGAACCCAAGACGTACTCAGGTTGAACATAAGTTTCATCAATTACTTTTTGAACATCAGTGGCTGCTTGAGCGCTTTGCAAAGTTGCAACTGCTAAAAGAACTGCAGCACTAGTCAGAAAGAATTTCTTTCGCATGAGACGTTCCTCCTTTTCCTATCTAGGATAGTCGATTAGCCTTAAAGAAAGCTTATAAAAGCACCTAGAATTTTCTAAGTGCTTAAAATAGATTAAAAAATTTAATAATGTAGAGATTTAGTTGAACCTGTCTAGAGTAATAATAGTTCCCTCCATCCACATAGAGTTCTCCACCTTGAAAGATGGAAATTGGATTGACGTAGCGATAGGTTTTTCCAGTTGTATTTCCTAAAGTTGGCGCAACGGTATCTCTTGAGTATTTCTTGGCTAGTGCAAGGGTATTTTCTTTCCCGTTTTGGGCGATAAAATCAATATAAGCAGGCCCAAAGTTATAGGCCTGTACAGCAGTCCAAACATCTACACCCTTTTCTTGAGCTAAATAAAGATTCTCTGTCAAGGTTTGAATTCCCTGACGAATACTACTCCTATTGTCAGAAATCGTATTTGTAGTTCCGCTAGCAGACTCACTAGACTGCATCACGTCGCTTTCTTTACCTTTGGTTTCGGTATAAATCATGGCCAGGACTAGTTCTTCATTTGCTGGCGTATCTTGCTCACTTAAAACCTCTCGTACCAAGGATTGATAGGTCATGACCTGCTTCACATCCCGATACATATGAAAAAGTTTATAACCAGTAAATAATACAAGAACAAGTAGCAAGACCCTTCTTATAAATTTAAACATTATTTGCTTTGTATATCCTCGATGTTTTTGATTAAGATAGAGTAGGTTCCATTTTCATTTTGGATAAATTCGACCGACTCAGCATCTTGGTAAATATTATTGGGTACGATTAACTCAATCCCATTTGACAGAGAAAGCTTTTGGTTTTCAAATTTCTTTAATTGACGACTGGCATCGATTTCATCAAATTGAACTGGCTCTGGCACTGCTTCCTTGACTTGGTCAATAAAGCTAAGACGTGCAGTGAGATTGTTGTCAAAAAGGTCATTTGCCAATTTTTCTGGAGACAATTCATTGCTTTCTTCAAGGTTATTAAAAATAGCTGATTTGACCTTGGATTGAAATTGAAAATCATCTGTATTAAATGTTTCAGCAATTCTCTGAGCTGTTTTTTCCAGTTCCTTGATTGACTTTTTAGGTGAAATCTTTGGCTGAGCCTGGATCAGATTCTCAGAAAAATAGTTCAAAAAAGTCCCGTTATACTTGATTCGTTTCTCAATCAGGTGATATTTTCGGCTTTGAAGATTGACCACCAAGGCCTCATCTGCGCCTGTACCAAATCCAGGAAGATTGTTTTGAGTCAGCTTGATTGGATTATCAACCTCTCCACCGAGGTGGGTCAAGGTCTCACGCAAGGCAATACGTAGAAAAGCAAAATGCTCTACTCCTTCTTTAGAAAACTGCACAAAAATCAAGTCATTGGTCTTGAGATTTTCAGAAATGCTGAATTCCTCTTTCCATAGGTTTGCTAGCGTCACCGATGTCTCCAACAAATCATCTGTAATATGATTGAAGAAGGGATTTTCTTCTTCGAAAATCCCAGTCTTGGCTTCATCTGAATACACACGTTCAATTTTCTTACGTAGGTATTCTTCGATTTTTGGAGTGATATTGAGAAATTTATCCGCTAGAAACAACTCTGTGTCATTAGGGCTGAACTGATGGATAATGGCTTTCTTAATATAAATGTCCATAAAAATTTTAGTCCTCGTATAATGGGAAGGCATCTGTCAAGACTTTGACTTCGCTTCTTACTTCTTCTAAGACAGCTTCATTTTCTGCATTTTTAAGGGCTTTAATGATAAGCTCAGCCACTTTACGACTTTCTTCTTCACCAAAACCACGTGCAGTAATGGCTGCAGATCCGATACGAATACCACTTGTCTTAAATGGTGACAAAGTTTCGTAAGGGATTGAGTTTTTATTTAGGGTAATATTGACCTCATCTAGCAAGTTTTGAGCAACTTTTCCGTTTTCTACAACCTTGGTTACATCCACTAGGAAGAGGTGATTTTCAGTACCACCAGAGATAATACGGAAATCAGGGTCTTGCAAGAAGACTTCTGCCATAGCCTTGCTGTTCTTAATAACATTTGCTGCATATTCCTTGAAGGCTAGGTCCAATACCTCTTTGAAGGCAACAGCCTTAGCAGCAACAACGTGCTCTAATGGCCCACCTTGGATACCTGGGAAAATAGCAGAATTAATCTTCTTAGCAAGGTCTTCGTCATTGGTCAAAATCAAACCACCACGTGGTCCACGAAGGGTTTTGTGGGTCGTTGTTGTTGTAATATGTGCATAAGGGACTGGACTTGGATGAAGACCTGCAGCAACCAAACCAGCAATGTGAGCCATATCTACCATGAGTTTAGCACCAACAGCATCTGCAATTTCACGGAATTTTGAAAAATCAATAATTTGAGAATAAGCTGAAGCTCCTGCAACGATTAATTTTGGTTTTACTTCTTGGGCTTGTTTCAAGATAGCATCAAAGTCCAAAAGTTCCGTTTCAGGATCCACACTATAAGAAACAAAGTTGTAGGTTTGACCAGAGAAGCTTACAGGAGCTCCGTGGGTCAAGTGACCACCTGCTGCCAAATCCATTCCCATTACCGTATCACCTGGCTCAACCAAAGCCATGTAGGCTGCACAGTTGGCTTGACTTCCTGAGTGAGGTTGGACATTGGCAAACTTGGCACCAAAGATTTCTTTTGCACGTTCAATAGCTAGAGTTTCAACGATATCTACTACATCCGTACCACCGTAATAACGACGTCCTGGGTAACCTTCGGCGTATTTATTGGTCAAGATAGACCCTTGAGCCGCCATAACTGCTTTAGAAACGACATTTTCAGAGGCGATTAGCTCGATATTGTTTTGTTGACGTTCCTCTTCTTTGGCAATGGCATTCCAAAGATCTGCATCATAAGCTTTAAAATCATCTTTGTCAAAAATCATAGGTCTTCTCCTTTATAGTGTGACAGGTCTTTTAGTTTGTTTTTACAACAAGAATATAAAATCCAAACTAAAAAATGCGAATAAACCGTTTCTGCACTTTATCACAAGTATAACCAACTTTTTCGTAAAATGCATGGGCACCCATACGATGGTCTGCAGAATTTAAGCGAATAAAGTTATAGCCTCGTTTTTTTGCTTCTTGTTCCAATCCTTGGAGCAAAGTTTTTCCGATACCCTGACCCTGTGTTTGAGGCAAAACAGCTAAAGCTAGGATATTAAAACCTGGTTTTGAATAAAGGGATTCATAAACCTCGGCATGGACATAACCAAGTAAATCATGGCTGGTCGAATCCTCGAAACCCAGTAGGTAGTGATGTGAGTCTTGAGATAACTTAGCTAGTTGACTAGCCGTTTCCTCTAAACTAAACGAATAGCCTAAAGCTTCTTTGTTAATCTCACAAATAGCTGCAACATCTGTTGTTTTCAAATCACGTAGCATATTATACCTCCTCAAAAGGAATTGTTGGTATCTTGGCAAGGATATCTTCTCGTGTAATCGCTCCTTGACGTAGAATCTTTACCTTGTCACCAGATAGGTCTAAAATAGTCGAATCCTGACCCGTTAAAAAATCATCGTCTTCAAGTCCCAAGATCTCTTGGTCAAAATCTTTCAGAATCTCTTCAAAGATAACACCGCTAGCATGACCTGAAATATTGGCAGATGGGCCGATTAAAGGACCAAACTCACGGATCAAGTCCAAGGTAACAGGATGACTAGGCATCCGAAATCCAACAGTCGTCAAGTCTGAATTGACCCAGTAAGGAACCTTGGCATTAGCTTCTAAGATAATGGTCAAAGGTCCAGGCAAAAAACTTTCAACCAGTTTATTGAGATAAGGTGGCTGATTCTTAGAAAAGTTCAAGATATCGTCTAAACTTGCGACATTGAGATTGAGCGCCTTGTCTCTAGGACGACGTTTAAGTTGATAGACATGATCAACTGCTTTTTCGTCTAGCGCCTTGGCAAAAAGACCATAAACTGTTTCTGTCGGCAGAACAACAGCTCCACCTTTTTCCAACTCTTGTTTAATTTTCTCCATCATCAATGACAACCATCCTATCTTGGCCAAATTGGTCTTTCAGAGTTCGAACTCGCTTCTCGGGATAATTTTCCTTGAAAAGAGCTGGAACGCTTTGTCCTTGTTTGTAGCCAATTTCAAGATAAATCTTACCACCATCTTTTAGATAGTCTTTAGCTTCCTCCGCGATTCTGCGATAGATCGCTAGACCATCCTCATCTGCAAAGAGGGCTAAATGTGGCTCTGAATGGAGAACATTCAAACCAACTTCTGCCTCATCTACTCGAGATATATAAGGTGGATTGGATACAATTATATCATATTTTGAAGAAATTTCGGAGAAACAGTTAGATTTAATAAAGGATAATGTTAGACCTTGATGATTAGCGTTTTCCATCGCCAAATCCAAAGCATCCTGAGAAATATCGGCAGCTGTGATTGTCCAATCTGGTCTATTTTTAGCTAAAGCAAGAGCGATAGCACCACTCCCAGTTCCAATATCCAGAACTTTGAGATTTTCCTTCGGATTCTCATCCAGAATGAGCTCCACCAACTCTTCTGTCTCTGGACGGGGAATCAAGACCCGCTCATCTACTTTTAACTGCATACCAAAGAATTCAGCATGACCAATAATATACTGGGCGGGTATATGATTTGCTAATTTCTTGTAAATTTCCTCTACAAACTCTTTTTCTTCCTCTGTAACTTCTTGCTGAAGGGCAAAGACGAAGTCTGTAAAAGATAGATTTTTCAGGCTACGATAGACAAAGGAGAGGCTTTCTGCTTCCTCTCCTTGTGCTATCAACTTTTCCTCAAAATCTTTAAACATTTGAGCTAATTTCATTATTTGTTTAATTCTTCTAATTTCTGTGTTTGGTCATAGAGTACCAAGGCATCCACAACTTCGTCTAGTTTACCAGATAAAATAGTATCAAGTTTTTGAAGGGTTAAGCCAATACGGTGGTCTGTCACACGGTTTTGTGGGAAGTTATAGGTACGGATACGCTCTGAACGGTCACCAGTACCGATAGTAGACTTACGCTCTGCGTCCTGCTCATCTTGGGCAATTTGAGCAAAGTGGTCAGCCACACGCGCACGGATGATCTTCATAGCTTTTTCACGGTTTTTCTGCTGGGTACGTTCTTCCTGCATTTCAACCTTGATATTGGTTGGCAAGTGAACGATACGAACGGCAGTCGCAACCTTGTTGACATTCTGTCCACCAGCTCCAGATGCGTGGTAGATATCCACACGAAGGTCTTTTGGATCAATATCATATTCTACCTCTTCCACTTCAGGCATAACGAGAACTGTCGCTGTAGAGGTATGCACACGCCCTTGGCTTTCTGTCACAGGGACACGTTGAACACGATGGGCACCAGACTCATACTTAAGCTTAGAGTAAACAGACTGACCTGATACCATAGCAACCACTTCCTTGAAACCACCAACACCGTTCATTGAGGCTTCCATGACTTCAAAGCGCCAGCCTTGGGCTTCAGCGTACTTTTGGTACATGGTTAGCAAATCACCAGCGAAAAGTGCTGCTTCATCACCACCAGCTGCTCCTCGGATTTCAAGGATGATGTTCTTGTCATCGTTTGGATCTTTAGGAAGGAGCAAGATCTTCAGTTTTTCTTCGTACTCTTCTTTTTCAGCCTTAGCATCTTTCAATTCTTGTTTGGCCATTTCTTCCAAGTCAGCATCTCCGCCTGATTCTTTAATCATCTCTTCGGCATCGATAATGTTTTGAAGGACTTGTTTGTATTCGCGGTAGGCAGTTACGGTATCACGAGTAGAAGCCTCTTCTTTTGAAAGCTCCATGAAACGTTTGGTATCAGAGACCACATCTGGGTCACTCAGCAATTCTCCCAACTCTTCATAACGGTCTTCTACTGCTTGTAGTTGATCATAGATGTTCATTTTTTCTCCTTATTTCTCAATTGTTAAATCGTATATTGCTACTACTTCGTTCTCAAATATTTCCCCAGTTTCTTTAAATCCATAACTGAGGTAACAAGATCTTGCATGTTCATTTTCTGGTTCATAAGACATCCAAAGTTTATTGGCTAAACCTGCTGGCGCTGTTCGAACATAGTCTAACACCTTATCCATAATTGGTTTAAAATATCCTTGATCTTGAAAATGCTTATCAATCATGAAACGAAAAAGTAAATAATTTCCATTACTAATTCCGATTTTTTTATCATAAGCTAACATCACAAAACCTATGATTGCATCATTATCATAAACTGCCAATGGAGCTACAAAATCTCCATTTTTTGTGTAGACATATGCTTCAGCTAAACTAATTGCGTTGGTAGCAATAAATTGTTTTTGATATTCCTTAACATCCAAATTCAGAACATCAAAATAATTTTCCATTGTAACATCTCTTAGTTCAATTGTCATAGTCTTGTCCCTTTTTAGATGTTATCAGTGGCGCAAAATAATGTTTACGGCAAACCGAGATATAGGTTTCATTGCCACCTATCTGGATCTGCTCACCATCATAGACTGGCAGACCATTCTGCGTACGCAAGACCATGGTCGCTTTTTTCTTGCAATACTGGCAAATGGTCTTGATTTCGTCAATCTTATCTGCTAAGAGCAGAAGATATTTTGAACCTTCGAATAGTTCATTACGAAAGTCATTTTTTAAACCAAATGCCATGACAGGTATGTCTAACTCATCCACAACACGAGCTAGATCGTAAACATGGTGACGCTTTAAAAACTGGGCTTCATCGACAAGTACACAGTAAGGCATTTCAGGTAAATCTCGGATAAATCCAAAGATATCCGTTGTTTCCTCAATAGCAACTGCTGGTCTTTTCATCCCAATTCGACTTGAAACATAGCCAACACCGTCACGCGTATCCAGAGCCGAAGTCATAATTACAACTCCCTTTCCTTGCTCCTCATAGTTATAGGCTACTTTGAGAATCTCAATCGTTTTTCCTGAGTTCATGGTCCCATAACGATAATACAACTGTGCCATGCTTCTATTTCACGTCCATTTCTAAATTTTTGCTACATTCTAGTATACCATATTTTCTCAAAGCTTTAAACGGCAAATTGTGATAAAATAGAAGAAATCAAATAACTAGTGGAGGACCCAATTATGCCATTTGTACGCATCGATTTATTTGAAGGACGCACGCTAGAGCAAAAGAAAGCCCTAGCCAAGGAAGTTACGGAAGCTGTTGTTCGCAACACTGGTGCACCTCAGTCTGCTGTTCATGTCATAATCAACGATATGCCTGAAGGAACCTATTTCCCACAAGGCGAAATGCGCACTAAGTAAAGCTTAAGCAATCTGCTTGGGCTTTTCTTTATAAGTAACATTCATTGAAGAAAATACTAAAATTTGTTACAATTTGAAGAGATATTAGTCTATACAAACAAATAAACTATAAAGGAATTGAAATGATTACACGGGAATTTGATACCATTGCAGCCATCTCTACACCGCTTGGTGAAGGAGCTATTGGGATTGTTCGTTTAAGCGGAACGGATAGTTTTGCCATTGCGCAGAAAATCTTTAAAGGCAAGGACTTGAGCAAGGTTGCTAGCCACACTCTTAACTACGGCCACATTGTTGATCCTGTGACAGGGAAAGTCATGGATGAGGTTATGGTTGGGGCTATGAAGTCTCCAAAGACCTTCACTCGTGAAGACATTATCGAGATTAACACCCACGGTGGAATCGCCGTAACCAATGAAATTCTCCAACTGGCTATCCGTGAAGGGGCTCGTATGGCAGAGCCTGGAGAGTTTACTAAACGTGCCTTCCTTAACGGTCGTGTAGACTTGACTCAGGCTGAAGCTGTTATGGATATCATCCGCGCCAAGACTGATAAGGCTATGAATATAGCGGTCAAACAATTAGACGGTTCTCTATCTGACTTGATTAATAATACTCGTCAGGAAATCCTCAATACACTAGCACAAGTAGAGGTTAATATCGACTATCCTGAGTATGACGATGTGGAAGAAGCCACTACTGCTGTTGTCCGTGAAAAAACTATGGAGTTTGAACAACTCTTAACCAATCTCTTAAAAACGGCACGTCGTGGGAAGATTCTCCGTGAAGGGATTTCAACGGCTATCATTGGTCGTCCAAATGTTGGGAAGTCTAGCCTTCTTAATAACCTCCTGCGCGAAGATAAAGCCATTGTAACTGATATTGCAGGAACTACTCGAGATGTCATCGAAGAATACGTCAACATCAACGGTGTTCCACTGAAGTTGATTGATACTGCAGGTATCCGTGAAACAGATGACATCGTCGAACAAATCGGTGTCGAGCGCTCCAAAAAAGCTTTCAAGGAAGCTGACTTGGTTCTACTGGTTCTAAATGCTAGTGAACCACTAACTGCCCAAGACCGACAACTTCTTGAAATTAGTCAAGATACTAATCGAATCATCCTACTTAACAAAACTGACCTACCTGAGGCTATTGAAACTCAGGAACTTCCTGAAGATGTCATCCGTATTTCGGTCCTCAAAAATCAAAACATTGATAAGATTGAAGAACGCATCAATAACCTCTTCTTTGAAAATGCTGGCTTGGTCGAACAAGATGCTACTTACTTGTCCAATGCTCGCCACATTTCATTAATTGAAAAGGCGGTTGAAAGCCTACAAGCTGTAAACGAAGGTCTTGAGCTGGGGATGCCAGTTGATTTACTTCAAGTTGATTTAACTCGTACTTGGGAAATTCTTGGAGAAATTACTGGTGATGCTGCACCAGATGAACTCATCACCCAGTTATTTAGCCAGTTTTGTTTAGGTAAATAACATAAAAACTAGGTCAAAAAAATACTAGTCACCTAAAAAGAGGTTGGGACAAAAAGATCCCGACCTCAC
>NZ_KV795019.1:137182-141878 GCF_001808865.1 Streptococcus sp. HMSC061D10
TCATCCTCGCGGGGCTGGGACTACGAAATCAAGACTTTGTCTATCAATTTCTGTCCCACCGCCTTTTCTTTCACCTTCTAAGTTATAACCTACCTTAGCAGAAATCTGAAACAAACCTTATACTCAATGAAAATCAAAGAGCAAACTAGGAAAAGCCGCAGGCTGTACTTGAGTACGCCAAGGCGACGTTGACGCAGTTTGAAGAGATTTTCGAAGAGTATTACCAGTTCTTTTCTATTTTCACTTAGTCTTTAGGTAATTTGCCAGCTTTTTCAAGCATTTTTTTGATTAAATAAGGCATCTTGACATTTTCACGACCTTTTTTCTCAATCAATTTTTTAACAAATTCTGGCATTTGTAAGTCTTGTGATTCATCTAAAATATTCTTAGTTTCCTCCGAAGGGACTAATTCATCAAAGGTTTCTTCTTCTGGGAGGAATTCTCTAAATTCTTTATGTTCATTAGCTCGGATAATATTGACCAAGGCATCAATCAAACGAGAATCTGTATTTGGCATTGGTGGACGATGGTAGTTCACCTCCAATTCCTGACACAAGTCTTGACATTCCACATCGTTGTCAAACAAGACTTCAATATGCTCACTGATAAAACTAATAGGCACAAAAATATAATGCTCTGGATGTTCTTCCTGTTCTCTAAGATACTCCAATACATCTGGTTTAATCCAAGGAATACCAATATCACTTTCGCTCTGCCAAGTGTTGGTATATTGCTCTGGTTTCAAGCCTAATTTCTCAGCAATTAACTTGCTATTTTCGAAAATCTGGTCGATATAGGGATCACCAAAATCCAAGGCAAAAATAGGCACACTGTGGGCAGAAAAGATGACTTTAAAGCTATCCTGTTTCACCTTTTCTTTTAAAATTTTAGCAATTTCAGCTGTCCAATAGTTTAATAGTGCTTCTTCTTGATACCAGTCCTTAATAACTAAAAACTGAATTTGTTTGCTTTCCAGAAACTTTTCGTACCCCATGACAGAGTAAAAGGAATAGTGTGGCTCCAAAATCAAGCAAATACACTTTTCAATTCCATCTGCTTCCATTTGCCGAATTATATCTGGAATAAAAGGGGTTGAAAATTTATTGGCAAAATAGACACTATATTCATTTCCTAACCTAGCTTCTACCAAGGCAACTTCTTCACGGGTAATTTTTTGAAGTGGAGTTCCTCCAATTCGAACATAATTATCATAAAGTGTTTGAATCTCGTGGTCTTGAGGTCGAACTCCACGACGAATGTTGGTAAAAAAGTCGGCTACTCCTTCAAAGGTAATCTCTTCTGGGGAACCAAATGTCATCATTAAAATCGCTTTTTTCATCTCTGCATCCTTGTGATATTTTTATCTTTTTTATTGTATCACTAAAGTTGCCATAAGTAAACGCTAACATAAGGATTTTATCTCCCTTCTGACTTTTGTTTTTATCTTCTTTCTATGATACAATGGTTTTAAAAGAAGAAAAAAAGGAGTTACGATGAAATATCCAACATTGTTGGAGCGTTTTTTGACTTATGTCAAAGTCAATACACGTTCTGACGAACATTCAACTACTACACCAAGCACTCAGAGTCAGGTAGACTTCGCAACCAATGTCCTCATCCCTGAGATGAAACGTGTCGGTTTGCAAAATGTCTATTATTTGCCAAATGGTTTTGCTATCGGTACTCTTCCAGCTAACGATCCTAGTTTAACTCGTAAGATTGGTTTTATCTCCCACATGGATACTGCAGATTTTAATGCTGAAGGTGTTAACCCGCAAGTTATTGAAAATTATGATGGTGGCGTTATCAGGCTTGGCAACTCTGGTTTCAAACTAGATCCAGCGGATTTCAAGAGCTTAGAGAAATATCTAGGGCAAACCTTGATTACAACTGATGGAACTACCCTTCTCGGGGCTGATGATAAATCTGGTATCGCTGAAATCATGACAGCTATCGAATACTTGACTGCTCATCCTGAGATTAAACACTGTGAAATCCGTGTTGGCTTCGGACCTGATGAAGAAATCGGTGTTGGTGCCAATAAATTTGATGCAGAAGATTTCAATGTTGACTTTGCCTATACAGTTGACGGTGGACCTCTTGGTGAACTTCAGTATGAAACCTTCTCTGCTGCAGGTGCTGAACTTCATTTCCAAGGTCGTAATGTTCACCCAGGAACGGCCAAAGGACAAATGGTCAATGCCCTTCAATTAGCCATTGACTTCCACAATCAACTCCCAGCTGGTGACCGACCTGAGTTGACTGAGGGTTACCAAGGATTCTACCATCTCATGGATGTAACAGGTACTGTTGAGGAAGCGCGTGCTAGCTACATCATTCGTGACTTCGAAAAAGAAACCTTCGAAGCGCGTAAAGCTGCCATGAAAGCTATTGCTGATAAGATGAACCAAGAACTTGGTAGTGATCGTGTTACTTTAACTTTGACGGATCAGTATTACAACATGAAGGAAGTCATTGAAAAGGATATGACTCCAATCACCATCGCTAAATCAGTAATGGAAAATCTTGATATTACACCAATTATCGAACCTATCCGTGGCGGAACAGACGGTTCTAAAATTTCCTTTATGGGAATTCCAACTCCAAATATCTTTGCTGGTGGTGAAAATATGCACGGTCGTTTTGAATACGTTAGCCTACAAACAATGGAACGTGCTGTTGACACTATTATTGGGATTGTAGCTTATAAAGACTAAAGAGATCGGGAAAAAATTCCCGACCTCTTTTTTATCAGCAGCCTACTTTTGACACGGTAGCTGTCTGAACTTTTTATTATTCTGCTACTTTTTCTCTTGTTTCTGGAGAGCTAGTTGCAGGAGTTAAGTTTGACTCAGCTTGTTTATCGTTTGTTTCTGTATTGGCTGTTTCTGTGCTAGCTTCAGCTGGCTTGACTTTGGATTGAAATTCTTGGTTTAACAAAACGATTTCTTGAGCAAGAGCTAAAAGAGCTTGCTTATCTTTGCTTGCGGCACTAAGCTTGTCAAATAAGGCGTCCACTTTTTCAAAGTCAGCATCAGAACCATTATTCATTTCTAAATAAGTATGAAGGGCAATGACACCATTATAAAGTTTTTGGTAGAGAACTAAAACCTCTGGGTCTTGTTTGACATTCTCACGTTCATTCTGAATAGTTTGTGAAATACGCTTCAGAAGATCTTGGACTTGCGTATTTAATTCATCAAGATCTGCGTCATCTTTATCTAGAGCAGCTTTCAGATTTTTAACTTCGTCAGCAAGTGAAGCTTTAACTCCCTCTTCTTTGACTTGAGCTACTAATTCTTCGGCTTTTGTTAAAAGTTCTTCTACTTGACCTTTTCGAACATGATTGCTTTGTTCCTCAGGCTTAATATCATCATACAAACCTTTCAAAAATTCATAGACTGCCGTTTTAGCACTATGACCATCCACTTTTTCAGTGTCTAGGATCGTTTCAGAAGGTTTATGAGCAACTGATTCATTCTTCACTGCTTCTTCTACCTCTAATTTTGTTTGATAGATTTCAGGGAAGAGTTTGTTTAAGTCAGTCGCCTTAAGGAAGGATTGTGACTGATAAAGGGTCCAAGTTAAGTTGGCAACCTTATTTCTAAGAGTGTCATTTAAACGACCATCTGACAGATGTTGATAGAAATACTTAATGTACTCGACTGTTGTAACTCCAGTACGATCATTAAAGTCCTGCAGTGCTTCTAGTTTTGCTTCTACTGCATCTAATCCAGCCTCATCTTGAGCCAATTTATTTTCTTGGAGTTGAGCCAAGAGATCCTTTTTAGGAAGTCCATAAGCATCCGTATCCAAGGTATTAATCTTATCTACTAAAGCTTGATATTTTTTGTCTAATGGACTGATTTCTGTTGGTTTTACACTAGAGTCAACGTGGATATACTGCTTGTCAAAGAGATCTAAAGCAGCCAGATAACCAGCTGTTGAGTTGGTTGAGAGCTTCTTCATATTTTCAGAGAATTGTCCCAAGGCAAGCTCAATTTGTCTTTGTAAAATTGGTTTATCTTTATAGACTTCACGACTTTCTGCTAGAAGTTGATCAACCTTATTTTGAACAGTAGCTTCATCAAAGGCTCCTGGTTGGTAGTTAGATTGCAAGGCAGGAATCTTATGTTTCAAAGCCACTTCATAGCCTTTAGTTTGTACTTTGATGTAGTGATTATGATCACCGTGAGGAATGACGAAGCTACCATTTTCAACCTGCAAACTATAAGGAGAAACGCCATCACGTAAAGCAGTTGTATAGAGTTCGTTTAGGAAATCAAGCTCTGCATCACCTGTTTGGAGAGGAATACGAACGTGTTCCTTTCGAACTGCATAAGGGTGAATGTGAGTTGGGTCATAAGCCTGGTCTGGATTTCCAAATACAAAGAATCCATTTGAAATTCGGATCGCTTCAAGCGGAACACCATAAGTTTTAGAGATATAAGCTATCTTTTCTTCATCGCTGGCGTCTCGAGAGAAACTTTCTACAGTCTTGGCAAGAGGTTTTACAGGCTCTGCCTGATGGTGCCCATGCAAATGCTCTTGCGCTGCCTTAATCTGCTCTGCTGACAAATCTTTTTTAAAGAAATAGTGAGCATGGTCTCCATGTGAAACCACAAAACCTTGCTCATCCTCACTGATTACTCGCTCGGCTGCAAATCCATGATCATGTTCATCTTCATGATGCTCG
>NZ_KV795020.1:0-2014 GCF_001808865.1 Streptococcus sp. HMSC061D10
AGGAGTTACGCGGTTGTTGAACTCTTTATCCGCAGCATCCGTTACGTTCGCAACGATCGCTTTAGCAGTACCATCATGTGATACCACAACTTTAACAGTAGCAACCATTGTGTCATATGTAACAGTTGCATCTGTACCAGGAGTTTCTTCTACAGTGTAGTTATAAGTCTTACCAAGATCATCACGTCCGAACTCAAGAGTCTTGAAGACAATCTTACCAGCCGCGTCATTCTTCACGTGTTCTACTTCAACACCGTCTTTCTTCAATACGAATTCGAATTCGTTCTCTTGAAGTTCACGGCCTTCCAAACGTTTCGTGAAGTTCATTTCCACTGGAACTGGAACGCTGTTCACACGTTTTTGAGTAGGTTTTTCTGGTTTTTCAACTGTCTTGCTTACTGGGTTGTAAACGTGAACAGTTTGGTTAGCTGTATTTTCAATATCAGCACCAGCTTTAACTGATTCTTTCACAGTCGCCAGGATATCAAATTTATAGTAACGTCCAAATGCGAACTTAGTGGTGTCGATAACAGGAGCATTAACTTTATCTTTGATAAATTCTTCTTTAGAAGTTGCAGTGATGGTGCCATTTTCAACTTTGATGTCGAATTTAGCTGTTACATCATCACCAGTTACTGAATCGTAAGCTTTGATATCAGCCGCGTTAACGTCCAATTTTTCTGCATCGTATGTATCAGATACACCAACGTATTGGATGTTGTTTGCTTCAGTGAATTTAGTAGTATCAAGCCATACTTGGTAAACCAATTTAGAACCACGTTTAACTGTCTTAGTATTTAAGTTTTCTAGTTCATTGTTAGTTGTCTTGTCTACATATGGATCCGCATTTGTTTCAGTGTACTCATTGTTCAACTCATCGTCGTCATCCAGCAACTTGTTACCAGTGATGTCATATTTCTCTTTAGAAACGACAAATTTTTCTGGTTGGAATTCTGGAGTTTCTGGTGGAGTTACTTTGTTGTTGAATTCTTTATCTGCAGTACCGTCAGTTGCATTGCCGTCAGCATTTTTACCGCCAGTTGAGGTAACATTTGTAACGGTAGTCAAGGTATGACCATTCTTAGCAACTTCAACTGTAACAGTCGCCTTCATTTGGTCATAGGTCATTCCGTATTCTTTGTTTTCAGGAATAACTTCTTCTACAGTATAAGTATGAGTACCAACTTTCGTGTTATCAAATGACAATTCTGAGAAGGTGACATTACCATCTTCATCATTCTTCACTGTTTCAACTTCTTTACCAGTTGAATCTTTCAATACGAAGCTGAATTCACCTGCTGCCAATTTACGTCCAGCTAATTTCTTAGTAAAGTCAAATCTTGCAACGACTGGAGCCACATGATAGTTGTTAAACTCTGTATCTTCAGGCATTGTAACATTAGCAGTCAAGATACCAGATGCAGCGTCTTTCGTTACATTAACTGTTACGACTGCATTCATTGAATCGTAGTCGATATTTGTATCTGTTCCAGCTACTTCACGTACAGTGTAAGTGTGTTCACCTACAGCGTTGTATTCAATTGCATCAAATGTGATAGATCCATCTGCTGCATTTTTCTTGGTTTGGATGACATTACCGTTTTCAAGCAACTCAAATGTGAAGGCATCCTTAGTAAGCTCTTTACCTTCCAATTTCTTAGTGAATCGGAATTGAGCATTGGTTGCAGCAGGTGTGAAGGTATTGTTGAACTCTGTATCGGTTGGAAGAGCTTTTGTTGCTGTAAGAGCATGACCTGACTTAGTAACTGTGATCGTTACTTCAGCCTTCATTGGGTCATATTCCATACCAGCTTCTGATCCAGCTACTTCTTCTACAGTGTACTTATGAACACCCACTTGAGTATTGGTAAATGTCAAGGCATCGAATTTCACTTTACCATCAGCATCGTTTGTCTTAGTTTGAAGGGTATTTCCTTCAGCATCTTTCAATACGAAGCTAAATTCACCATCTTTAAGTTTACGTCCTGCAAGAGCTTTGCTGAAGTCAAATTGA
>NZ_KV795020.1:2114-56717 GCF_001808865.1 Streptococcus sp. HMSC061D10
TGCAAGAGCTTTGCTGAAGTCAAATTGAGCGGTGACTGGAGCTACTGCATAGTTGTTGAATTCAGTATCTTCTGGCATAGTAACTGCAGCGTTCAAAAGACCAGTTTGTGCGTCTTTTGTGACATTGACAGTCACAACTGCGTTCATTGAATCGTAATCGATGTTGGTATCTGTTCCAGCTTTTTCACGTACAGTGTAAGTATGTGTACCTGCAACAGCGTATGGGATTGCATCGAATTGGATTGAACCATCAGCCGCATTTTGTTTGGTTTGAATCACATTGCCATTTTCAAGCAATTCGAATGTGAAGGCATTGTCTTCAAGAGTCTTACCTTCCAAACGTTTTGTGAAGCGGAATTGCGCTTGTGTTGCAGCAGGTGTGAAAGTATTGTTGAACTCTTTATCTGCTGGAAGTGTTGCTACAGCTGTAAGTGCATGACCTGATTTGGTAACAGTAACTGTCACGTTAGCCTTCATGGTGTCATAAGTCATACCAGCTTCTTTTGTTTCTGGGATAACTTCTTCTACAGTGTACTTGTGATCACCAACTTGAGCATTTGTAAATGTCAAGGCATCAAATTTAACCTTACCAGCGGCATCATTTTGTTTTGTTTGGATAACAGTGCCATCTTTGTCTTTCAATACAAAGCTAAATTCACCAGCCTTAAGTGTACGACCTGCAAGAGCTTTGCTGAAGTCAAATTGAGCTGTTACTGGTGCCACTACATGGTTGTTAAAGACTTTATCATCTTCACCAGTTGCTTCACCACCAGTAGAGGTCATTGCAGTTTTAGCTGACAAAAGACCAGTACTTGCATCTTTGGTTACAGTTACTTTAACTGCGATAGTCATTGCATCGTAGTCTACATCAGCTTTATTGCCCTTCACTTCTTTTACAGTATAGTTGTAGACACCTGCTTGGTCAAATGACAATTCGCTGAAGTTAATCTTACCATTAGCTTTATTTGTTACAGTTTCATTAACATTGTTATCACCAGTCAAAGTGAAGCTAAAGTCACCTGCACTCAAGTTACCATTTGAGAGTGATTTATCAAACTCAAGGTTTACTTTAACAGGAGATGGTGTGAAGGTATTGTTGAATTCTGTATCTGCAGGAAGTGTGTTTGTTGCTTTAAGAACGTGACCTTCTTTAGTAACAGTGATCGTTACTTCAGCTTTCATTGGGTCATAAGTCATTCCTGCTTCAGAACCTTGAACTTCTTCTACAGTGTACTTGTGAGTACCAACTTGTGTGTTGTCAAAAGTCAAATCATCAAAGGCTACTACACCTTCTTTAGTATTTGTCTTGGTTTGAAGGGTCTTACCAGTTGAATCTTTCAATACGAAGCTGAATTCACCAGCTTTCAACTCACGACCTGCCAGAGCCTTACTGAAGTCAAACTTAGTCTTAACTGGAGCTACAACATAGTTGTTGAAGACCTTGTCATTCTCACCCTCAGCATGACCACCTGTTGATGTATAGACTGCTCCAACTTCTAGTTTATCCTGAGCATTTTGTGTAACGGTAACTGTAAGAGTAACCTCCATACCATCATAGTCAACATTCGTATCTGAACCAGCAACTTCTGTAATCTTATAAGTGTAAGTACCTGGTTTTTCGAATGTTAGTTGGCTAAAGGTTGCCTTACCATTTTTGTTGGTAACTGTTTCTTGATGTGTGCCACCTTCTTGTTTAAGGGTAAAGCTAAAATCACCATCATTTAAAGTACGTCCTTCAAGGACTTTACTTACTTCAGGGGTGTAGGTTACTGGATCTACTTTTTCATAGTAGTAAACTGTTTCCGTATATGGCGTCAATCCATTAAGTAAGTCAACGTTTGTACCCATACCGAAATTTCCTCTTTTCAACTGTTCATTTGGAGAAAGGTATCCTATATTATCTCCTAAGAATGGGACAAACACCGTTTTCTTAGGTGTGTATCCTGAAGCTGTTTGGAAGCCAAATGGAGTTTCCTTACCGTTTGGATAGTTTACTCCGTTTGTAGTTGTGAAAGGAATTGTGTACAAAGGTGTCTTCTGGACAACCAAATCTTCTGTATTTACCTTTCCAGGTTTTATAGGTTTGGTTTCTGCTAGTAGCATATAGCCATCTGTACTTAATGAACCGTCAGAACGCTTGCTTTGTTGCTTTGGATCAAGAAGATAGACACGAACGACAACTGAACCATCTTCTCCGACGATTTCTTTGATACGCTTGATGCCCGCACGCTCCGCATCCATGAATTTAGTCCCAACAACATATGGACGAGAAACATAACCCGTCATACTATCAGCAGGAGCTTCTTGATAGAGTTTGTAACCTGCAAACTGACGTTTACCTGAAGCAGTGAAGTTTTGACCTTCTGTAGCTGTCAATGTATACTTAGCTAATTCAACTTCATTACCATTCGCCTCATAATCTTGAACAGTTGTGTCTGTTTTACTAGCATTATAGGTAGGATTGGCTTTGTCGACTACTTTATAGTAAGTGCTTTTGGTAACAACTTTTGGAAGTTTGAAGTTACTATCTGTAATCGTGCGTCCATTATAGGTAGGCTCAACTACGTTTATAATATCAGTAGTTGTACGAGCATTATAAACTGCGTTATAAAGTGCTTGTTCTGTTGGTGTAAGTTCATGACCAGGCTTTACTAGAGATGCAATTTTATCAGCTACCTTATAGCCTGTTTGTAGAAAAGGCTGAGCTGTTTTATCTGCTGCTGTAGAAGTCTGATAGTCAACTTGGAAGGTCAACTCAGAGTTTGACTTAGCTGTTGTCGTAGAGAACTGCTGAACACCACTTGTTGCAGTGATTGTCTTTGTTTCTACAATAGCACCTGTATTCTTATCGATTAGTTCAACGACAGAATCTGTTGACGTACTAAAGTTTTTATAGATGCGGACATAGTAGTTAGTATTGTAGCGTTGATTAAATCTTGTAAGGTCAAGTATACTAAAAGTATAAACATCACCTTCTTTTCGCTGATAGCCTGATGGGACATTTTGAGACCTAACAGATGCACCAACAGGATCTGACATATCCGGATCTGCTGTTTCACCTTCTTTAAGTGTGGTTGTAGTTGCTAATGCTTCTGTATTATGGTCAGTTGCAGCACGGCGACGGCGACGACCACCATCTGTAGCCAAAGCACCAGCATTCACAGTATTTTCCGCTGCTAAGGCAAGGGTTGCTTTATCAACGAGTGGTTTTTCCTCAACCTTAGTTGCTCTAGCATTAGTATCAAGGATAGTTGCCTCTGTTACAGCTGAAAGTTCTGCTTTGGGCTCAGATTTTTCCTCTGGTTTAGATTCAGTCTTTTCTTCTGCCTTAGGCTTAGCTACTACAACTTCTTCTGCTTTTGAAGTAGTTGTTGCTACTGGCTTAGAAGACTCTGGTTTTGCCTCAGGACTAACAGATGTTTTTTCCTTAGGTTTTTCAGCTTTTGTTTCTTCAGATTTTGCTTCAGTTGATTCTGATTTTGCTTCTTCAGGCTTAACTTCAGGTGTTGAAGGTTCTAACCTAGCTTCTAAAGATTCGGTAACAACTGTATTCTCAACGTCGGTGGCTGACTCTTTCGACTGATTTTTGTCGATGAGTTCAGTATTCTCTCCAGAATTTCTTTGTGCTACAATCTCAGATGCTTTTACAGCACTACCGTTAGCCATCAAAAAGCTAAGGGTTGTTCCTAAAAAAACTGATGCGACCCCAACTTTATATTTTCTTAAAGAAAATCGTTGTTGCTCTCTTCTTATCATGTGATAAGTTCTCCTTTTTTAAACATTTTTACTAATAATATGTAAGAATATTTGGAATTTTCAGAAAAGAAAACACTTTCCTCCACATTAGAGTAACGCCTTCAGTATACCATATTAGCACCTTTTCTAGCAAGAATAGGGATTTCATAAACGGGTTAAGTTGTGTATATTATGCATTTCTATAAGAATGAATATACGCATCCATATCGTGTTCATCAGAGACGTATTTTTTGTGGAAATGTGCTATTTTAGCATTTATATTTTAAAATAACTCTCAAACAAGGATGGTTTCTATGTAAAAAAACTCTAAATTTCATAAGTAAATAATTTTTATTCACTTAAAAAATTTAGAGGAATTTTTATTTTAGCAAAATTAATTTACTGTAATGAATATATCATATTCATACTGTTGCTAAAAAAGATAGTCTTTTAACTCATTTGAAAGAACCTGATAACCAGCAACACTTAGGTGTAGGCCATCGGTTGTGTAGGTAGGTTTTAATTGTCCAGCTTCATCTAAGAAGCTATCAAATACTGGGATATATTCAACCTGCATATAGGCAGAGGCAAGGTCTTGATAGGCTTGGTTCCACGCCTTGATTTTCTCATTGGTACGAATATACACTGTCTGTTTAAAGTCCTCACCTTCATTGACAGGCAAGATAGAAACTAGCTTTATCTGTGACAGTGGGTAGTCGCGAGAAATGGTTTGAATCACACTCTCGAGATTGGTCAGCGTTTGACTCATTGGAATATCTTTTCCAATGTCATTTGTCCCAATCAAAATCACAATTTGATCCACTGCATCACCATAGAGGTGGGCATCAAGGTTATCTAGTAAAAGTCCGGTCTGATAACCACGAATACCTCGATTCACAATGGTTTTTGACGTTCCCAATAATTCTTGCAAGGGATAATATTCAATAATGGAATCCCCGATAAAAATGATATCTGGATCAATTACCGAAATTTGATTGAGTTCACGATACTTGGTTTGAATTTTTTCCTGCTCTTTTAAGAGCCAATTTTCTAATAGCTGTACTGCCAAGTTATTCTCCTCTTTCTAACCAGTTCTCTAAAACTTTGTAAACACCTGCCTGACTGTTGGCTGGAGCTACTTTTGTCGCAACTCTCTTAACAGCCTCTTCTGCATTTTCCATTGCGTAAGAAATACCTGCCAACTCTAACATTTCAATGTCATTTTCACTGTCTCCAAAAGCCATGATTTGTTCAGGTTTTAAGTTCCAACGTTTAAGCAATTCTTCTAAGCCCCAGGCCTTATGAATCCCATCTTGTAAGATATCAATACAACCATATCCACTAGAAACAGCTCGCACATGATCATCAAATAAGTCATTGATTTCCTGTAAAACCGAATCCAATCGTTCTTCACCAACAACCATACTCATCTTGAGAACACCACCGAAGAGTTTAGAGTCAAATTCATCGACGAAGTGCATCCGTTGATAGAGCTTTTCAATCATCTCTGGAGTCATAAATTTATCTAGTTCTGTAAAAACAGTACCTTTCTTTACAAAACCACCATTCATAGCAGTTACGACAAACTGATCCTGACATTCTCTACCTTTAAAATGGCCCAAAGCCCTATCAACCATGGCATCATCCCAAGTTTGTGCTTGAAGCAATTGATCATTTTCAAATATACGAGCACCATTAGCAACCACGAGAACGACTCTCTTTGATAAATGATCCAATAATTGCCGCATACGATGAACTTCATTTCCCGTTGCAATGACAAAACGAACTCCACGTTGATCTAACTTATCCAATATTTTTTCTAGGCGTGGAAGATCTAGTTGACCTCTCTGGTCTAGCAAGGTTCCATCCATATCTGTTGCAATCAATTTTATCATACAATCTAACCTTTTCCCTTTCAAGGGGGTGCATCTTAAATCCTAGTATAATTTCTTTTATTATACCACACAGATAACATGAAACATAATACCAAAAAATTAAGAGAGGTTTTGTAATGCTACCGAAGAATTTAAAGTGTATTTTTTTCGACATTTCTTAATATCTTTAGTTACTAATAAATTTTTTAGTTCATCCAAAGTTACTCCGTGGTCTATATAACTACCCCAATAAAATCTAACTATTCTTTTGGGACATACCTGTGAGTATTGAGAATTAACTTCACCAACCACTAGTCTAAACTCCCTTTGAGTTTCATACTCTTCTCCTTTTGCAAATAATAGTTTATTTGGGTTTACTAAAATATCATTTTTATTGAAAGGATATTCCTTTGATTTATAGTATTTTACAATCCCAGATTTAATTCCTTTTATCTTTTGAACTCCTCTACATAGAACATCAAAAGGAATCCAAACCCAAGGTCTTAGCCTTCCTAAATCATCCAATGCGATTGAACCTTTTTCACTGGATGTATCCAATAAAGAATCTATAAATGTCTGAGATAAATTTCCTTCTGGAGTTATATCTGACTCATAAACTGTAACAAAGCATGAAATACGCCATGTAGCAGCGTCAGGATTCACTAACTTAATAGTTAGCTCGTCAAAATCATAAATCGGTTTCCCCATTGGGTTAAAGGATTTAATTTTAAATCTAGATGGGTAAATAACAACATCAGATTTATGTTCAATTAAAGATGGAACACATTCATCCTCTATTTTTTGACGCACCTTTTCCTCTGAATAAACATCCAATTCATCTAGAAAATTTACCATTATAGAATTTAAATTTCGATCTTTTTGATTTAAATATCGAATACCTACAGGTGAAAAAATTGTATAATCATGTCGCACATAGATTGGATTCCGATTTTGTAAAAATGCTACTCTTGAGGCACTTCCTTCTTCCGCCTGTTGAGCTATCGAGCCATTTTCTCCGAACCATTTATAATCTTGAAAAAATACATTTCCTTTTATTAATTCCTGAAAATGCGCTTTCCCATTTGAAGATTTAAAATCTGAGAACTTTAAAAAACCAACAATCTGACTCATAGATTAACTCCCAATAAATTTCCTCCAATTATACTACAGTTAGGGGGTACCTACCACTTCAAACCTACATGCTCGTTCATTTCTTTATAGGCTGTATCAATCCGTTGCTTGGTGACCTCGTCTAACTGACTACGGTATTTCCCACCCTCAATAAAATCTTCCAGGATATAAGTTTGGTAAAGATAGAGTGGGTAGCCTTCTGGAGAATAGCCTCCCTTTGGAGTTCGACTCACCCAGCTTGGATGGGCTTGTGCAGTTTCGATAGTCGTTTTACCAGATTTCTTCTTAATGGTCACATCCATGAGAACTCCACGTTCCGTCCACTTGGCATTTTCAACATCCTGCATGGTTTCAATCCGTTGATTTGAGATGAAATTCCCCATAGAGTAAATGATAAGCTTTTTATCACCGTCTTTTTCAACCGTTTCAGCTGGTTCAACAACGTGAGGGTGACCACCAAAGATAATATCTGCTCCCCAATCAATCATTTTATGGTAAAGTTTCTTTTGCTCCTCAGTCGGCTCAATTTGATACTCAACTCCCATCTGAGGCATGATAATTGTAATATCCGCCTCCTTCTCTGCTCGTTCAATTTCAGCCTTCATTTTATCTTCGTCTAAGTCTGAAAGATAACGATTATAATCCTCTTGAGAAATGCTTTGTTCAATGCCGTTAAAACCATAGGAATAAGCTAAAATAGCAACTTTAATACCATTAACTTCCTTGATAACTAAAGGAGCCTTATCTCGTGATTCATGGGTATAGACCCCGACCGGTGTCATTCCTGCCTTTTCAATAGCATCTGCAGTTGAAACGACTCCCTCAATCTGAGAATCCAAGATATGATTGTGAGCCAAGTCTAGCACTTGATAGCCTGCATCTTTTATAGCATCCATAACTTCACCAGGTGCATTAAATAATGGATAACCCGCAAGATAGTGGTCTTTATTTACAGTTCCTTCAAAATCACCAATGACTAAGTCAGCTTGCTTCAGCCAGGGTTTTACATACTCAAAATTTTCATGGAAATCATAGGTGCCGTCTGATTTTTTGGCTGAAATGTAGATAATGTCATGATAGAGCAAATCACCATTTGCCATGATACGCGCACTCGTTTCTTGTTCCGTCTCTGCATTCTTTGCCTGAGAACTTGACTCTTGGTGTGCGGAACTTGGATCACTACTGCTTAAAGAAATCCCTCGAGCTCCTTCCACTAATAAAGTAAGCATCATCGAGACAGCTACCGAAGCTAACAAGACCACAATAAAAGTGCGATTATTCCACTGCTTATAGTTCCTGAAAAACCGAACGGAATGTCTAATAGCTTGTAAAACGGGACCATTTTTGCTTCTACTACTACGTTGTTCCATATCTTTTCTCCCATAATTTCAAAGTCATATTTCTTACTCTATTATACCACAGACAAATAGGTATTTTCTTTTATTATATTATTTTTTAGCAACTTCTGTGACTTTCTTTCTCATCTGTTTTGTGTTATCATGTAATTGTAATAGAAGGAAAGGAAAGAATATGTCTGCTATAGAACGAATTACCAAAGCTGCTCATTTAATCGATATGAAAGATATTATCCGCGAAGGGAACCCTACTCTTCGTGCCGTTGCCGAGGAGGTCAGTTTCCCTTTGAGTGATCAAGATATCATTCTTGGAGAAAAAATGATGCAATTTTTGAAACACTCGCAAGATCCTGTTATGGCTGAAAAATTAGGTCTACGTGGAGGAGTTGGACTTGCTGCACCGCAGCTCGACATCTCAAAACGCATCATCGCCGTACTGGTACCGAATATCACTGAGGAAGGGGAAACTCCTCAAGAAGCCTATGACTTACAAGCTGTTATGTACAATCCTAAAATCGTCTCACACTCAGTCCAAGATGCTGCCTTAGGCGAAGGAGAAGGTTGCTTGTCTGTTGACCGTGCTGTTCCAGGTTATGTTATCCGCCACGCTCGAGTAACTGTCGACTATTTTGATAAGGATGGAGAAAAGCACCGCATCAAACTTAAGGGCTATAACTCTATTGTAGTTCAACATGAAATTGACCACTTAAATGGCATTATGTTCTATGATCGTATCAATGAAAAAGACCCATTTGAAGTTAAAGATGGCCTGCTCATTCTTGAATAAAGAAAATCCCGTTGCAAGACGGGATTTTGTGTTATAATGAAGATATGAAAACAAACGATATTGTCTATGGCGTTCATGCCGTCACAGAAGCTCTTTTAGCAAATACTGGAAACAAACTCTACCTTCAGGAAGATTTACGAGGAAAGAATGTGGAAAAAGTTAAGGAATTGGCTACTGAAAAGAAAGTATCCATTTCTTGGACTTCCAAAAAATCACTTTCTGAGATGACTGAAGGAGCTGTTCACCAAGGTTTTGTCTTGCGCGTTTCTGAATTTGCCTACACTGAACTTGAGCAGATTCTTGCTAAGACACGCCAGGAAGAAAACCCACTACTACTAATCCTTGATGGTTTAACGGACCCACATAATCTTGGTTCTATCTTGAGAACAGCGGATGCAACCAATGTTTCAGGTGTTATCATTCCCAAGCACCGAGCTGTCGGCGTCACTCCTGTCGTAGCAAAAACAGCAACAGGTGCGATTGAACACGTTCCCATTGCCCGCGTTACCAATCTCAGCCAAACCTTGGACAAACTCAAGGATGAAGGCTTCTGGACATTTGGTACTGATATGAACGGAACTCCTTGCCACAAATGGAATACAAGTGGTAAAGTCGCCCTCATCATCGGAAATGAAGGCAAAGGTATCTCAAGCAACATCAAGAAACAAGTAGACGAGATAATTACCATTCCTATGAATGGTCACGTACAGAGCCTCAATGCCAGTGTTGCTGCTGCCATTCTCATGTACGAAGTATTCCGAAATCGACTCTAATAAAAAGTGAGGTTGGGACAAAAGATCCCGACCTCACTTTTTATTAGCAATCAAACTTTGACGCGGTAGCTGATTGAACTTTTTGTTCGTCTTTTAGACTCCAAAAAGCTCCTAATCATCCTCGCGGGGCTGGGACTACGAAATCGAGACTTTGTCTATCGATTTCCGTCCCACCTCCTTTTTAACTATGTTCAGTAATATATTTATAGGCCTCTTGACCTGCAATAGCGCCATCTCCAACTGCAGTTGTGACTTGACGAAGGTCTTTCTGACGAACATCACCAACAGCAAAAATACCTGCAACGCTTGTTTTCATGTGGTCGTCTGTCACAATCCAACCCGCTTGGTCTCGAATCTGCAACTCTTGGACGAAGTCACTAACTGGATCCAATCCAACATAGATGAAGACACCACCAAAGGCATGGTCTGTCACTTGTCCTGTTTTAACATTTTCAATGGCAACCGACTCAACACGGTTTTCACCCTTGATTTCTTTGACAACCGAATCCCAAATGAAGTTGATTTTTTCATTGGCAAAAGCTCTATCTTGCAAGACTTTTTGAGCACGTAGTTCATCCCGACGGTGAACAATGGTTACAGATTTTGCAAACCGTGTTAAGAAGATAGCCTCTTCAACTGCTGAGTCACCTCCACCTACAACCAACAAATCTTGGTCACGGAAAAAGGCTCCATCACAAACCGCACAGTAAGAAACACCACGGCTATTGAGTTCTTCTTCACCTGGAACTCCCAAGAGACGGTGTTTGGAACCAGTCGCTACGATAACTGTGCGAGTTTCATAAACTTGGTCGTCTGTTACGACTTTTTTGAATTCGCCATAATCCTCAACATTTTCAACGAAACCATAGAGATGTTCAACACCTAGATTTTCAAGAGGTTCAAACATC
Organism: Streptococcus sp. HMSC061D10; assembly: GCF_001808865.1. Classification (NCBI taxonomy): domain Bacteria; kingdom Bacillati; phylum Bacillota; class Bacilli; order Lactobacillales; family Streptococcaceae; genus Streptococcus; species Streptococcus sp. HMSC061D10. The sequence goes on from NZ_KV795020.1 coordinate 12,678, forward strand.
TTTTCTGCTAATTCTGGGCCACTGATATTGGCATATCCTGGATAGTTTTCAATGTCAGAAGTATTATTCATCTGACCTCCTGGAAGGCCCCCTTCAATCAAAGCAACTTTCAGATTACTGCGTGCTGCATACAAGGCTGCAGTCATCCCAGCAGGACCTGCACCGATAATAATCGTATCGTACATTCTCTTTCCTTCTTTCTTGTTGTAACTATTTTTATTCTAACGAATTAAATCCCATTTTACAACTATTAAGCCTTGAGAACCAACAAGATGCTCATGGTTGCAAATGACAATACTGGAATGGTCAAAACTCCAATCATAATCATATCGTAGAGATGGGCTTGACGTGCTTTAGCAGTTTTGTCAACCCCCGACAGAGCTCTAAGTCCAATCCAGAGTCCCAAAATAATCAAGACCAGTAGAATTGTCAACACTAAACTCTCTAAATACAAAGCAAATAGCTGAACTAGCATGCTCTCTCTCGTTTCTATTAATTTTAAAGAGCAAACCCAGTTAGCCTAGCCAACTGAGTCTTTCTTATCTTCTATTATATCAAATATAGATCCGTTTGTAACTAGCAAAGAATTCTTTTGTTCGTTCTTCTTTAGGATGATTGATAATCTCATCTGGTGTTCCAGACTCAATAATCTTTCCTTTATCCAAGAATAAAACCTTATCGGCTACCTGAGAAACAAAGGACATATCGTGACTGACCAAAATCATAGTTTGACCTGATTTGGCAGCATTAGCAATAGATCTTTCTACCTCACCAACTAATTCTGGATCAAGAGCTGAAGTAGGTTCATCCAAGAGCAAGATTGCTGGCTTCATGGCTAAAGCACGCGCCAAAGCTACCCGTTGTTTTTGTCCACCTGATAAGTGGCGAGGATAGTGCTGTTGACGATCAGAAAGACCAACCTTAGCCAACTCTTCTTTAGCAATCTTAGTTGCTTCTTCGTCGGAAAGTTTTTTAACAACTACCAAACCTTCCCTGACATTATCTAGAGCTGTTCTACGTTCAAATAAGTTGAACTGTTGGAACACCATGGACAACTTGCGACGAAGAGTCAAGATCTCATCTTGAGTGATTTGAGAAAAGTCGACTTTAAAGTCATCAATCTGAATGCTTCCACTATCAGGTGTTTCCAGATAATTTAGGCTACGAAGAAAGGTAGATTTTCCTGCTCCAGATGAACCAATCAAAGCAACTACTTCCCCTTTTTGAATATCTAAATTCAGATGATCCAAGACGGTTTGACCTGAAAAGGATTTGCTTAAATTTGAAATCTTAATCATTAGCGAAGGTCTCCTTTCACATCTGTTTTCACATTATCTGGTGCTTCGATTGCCATTTTTCTCTCAATAAAGCGACCAAGATTTTCAATAGCGATATTTACCACCCAGTATACAAGGGCAACTGAGATGAAACGTTCGAAGTAACGGTAGTCTGCACCACCCAAAATCTGAGCTTGGGCAAAGACTTCTACAACACCCGCACTAAAGGCTAGGGAAGTACCCTTAGTCAAACCGATTAGGGAGTTAATCAAGGTTGGAGTCGCTACTACCGCTGCATTTGGAATAATGACTCGACGATAAACTTGTGCACGTGTCATTCCAAGACTACGAGCGGCTTCAATCTCTCCAGGATTAACAGAAAGAATAGCGGCACGGATAGTTTCACTAGCGTAAGCTGCTTCGTTAAAAGCAAAAGCTACAATTGCAAAAGCTGCAGCCGGAATCGCATTGATATTAAAAGCAGTTCCCCATTGTTGATTCAACGCTTTTAATGCTAGAGGAATTCCATAGTAAGTCAACATCAGCTGCACTAGGATTGGTGTCCCTTTTAAGAAACTAACAAAGAATGCTTGTAATGGATAAAGAATTCTAACGCGATTAATTTTTACAATAGCAAAAACCAAAGCCAAGATGATACCAAAAAAAGCACCAAATACTGTCAACATCAATGTTGTTGGCAATTGTTGTACAATTCTTGGAATCCCATCAAAGACAGAACGAAAACTGAACAGTTTACCGTCTGGAATATACTGCATCAAGTTTTGGTACCAATCTGATGCTAAAAGTGTTGTAACATTCATAGAAACATCCTCTCCTGATAATGAATCATTCTATCATACTTCTGCCTAGATTTAAAATATTTGCTACGTGCAGAAGAGACTTTGTCTACCTACTAGTTTATCATACTTTAAAAGTGTGAGGTTATATATTTTACCTATCAAGGAGATAGAAAAAAACTATTTCAAATCCAAGTTGTCGTAGGTTTTACGATAGCCAATTTGTTTAACAACACCATTCTCCACTAATATTGGACGTTTTAATAACATACCATCACCGGCCAAGAGTTTGGCTGCTTCTTTATTGGATAAAGTCCCAACTTTATCTTTTAAGCCCAGTTCACGGTATTTAATTCCACTGGTATTGAAAAATTGCTTCAACTCAAATCCTGAAGTTTCGATCCAGTTTAAAATGACCTTTTCACTCGGAGTTTCTTCTACAATATGAACATCTTTATACTCTAGCCCGAGTTGATCTAACTCTTTTTTGGCTTTCTTACAAGTTGTACATTTTGGATATTCGATAAATTCTAACATTTTCTTTCCTTTCTATTTCTTATTTTCTTGAAATGCTGCACCTTCATGCTTTAAGAGCCAAGCCTTCTTGTCAATTCCTGAAGCATAGCCTGTTAGACGATTACCAGCACCTAATACGCGGTGACAGGGGACAAGAATAGACCAGGGATTGCGCCCTACTGCTCCTCCGATTGCTTGTGCAGAAGCTACTTGCAAGTCCTTAGCTATTTGTCCATAAGTAACAGTCTGACCAAAAGGAATTCCACGCAAGTAGTTCCAGACTCTTTTTTCAAAGTCACTACCAACAGGAGCCAAAGGTAACTGAGACAAATCTTGATTTTGTCCTTTAAAATAAGCATCTAAATAGCTAGCAATCTGATTTAAGATGGGATGACTTTTCACCTCAACTAGATTACACACCGACAAACCTCGCTCAAAATGGCTCTGTGCTTCAACCCATATCCCAAACAGATAGTGATCATCTGCTATCAAAGATAAGATTCCAATCGGAGACTTGTACAGCATCTTTGCATACTTCTTAGGCATTTGATTTTAATTTTTGATAGGCCAAACGTTCCCCATCTACTGGAACTTTACCGACCTGCTTAAAACCAAGCTTTTCAAAGATATGTTGCATGGCCTTGTTTTTAGCGTGTGTATCTGAACGAAAATCTAGGTAATCAAAGCCTTCAATCAAGCCTTCCAAGAAGGTCTGGGCAACACCTTGTCCTTGCACATCACTAGCGACAGCAATACGGTGAAAAACTAGATACTCTGACTCTCTTCCTTCCCAGCTTCCATCATAAATGGCTTCATAGGCTTTTTCTGGACTCTTGGTTACTGCTGCATAAGCTAAGAGCTCTCCTTCTTCCAGGGCTACATAAGCCTGACCTGAGATAATATCTTCGATAATCGTATCAGTATTTGGATAACCATTTTGCCACTGAGTGCTACCAGCTTCCGCCAAGCATTTTTTAGCTTCCTCAATCACTTGCATAATTGCATCTACTTCGTTTGGAAAGGCTAAACGAATTTCCATCTTATCTCCTCTTTTCTGACTAGTTTCTCTCATCATAGCATAATTTAAGGCTTTCTACAAGCAGTTAAAACTTGACTTTTGATTTCTATTATTTTATAATCTAGTTATCAAAACTAGATAAACAGGAGTTGGAAATGAAATTTACTTTTTCCTACCCAGAATGGGACGAAATTCCAAACATTGATCTCTATTTGGACCAGGTCCTACTTTATGTGAATAAAGTTTGTTCCCCTATTTCTCTTGCTAAAGAAAAAGGTTTAACTGCATCAATGGTGAACAACTATGTCAAACACGGCTATATCAGCAAACCTGAAAAGAAAAAATACCAACGCAAACAAATCGCCCGATTGATTGCTATCACAACGCTCAAGTCTGTTTTTTCAATCCAGGAAATTGCTCAAACCCTTAATACCCTACACACAGAGACTAACTCAGAAGAGCTTTACAATGCTTTTGTAGACTATATGAATGAGGACCTAGACCCAGCCAATCCTATTATCCAAGCAAGTTGCCAAACGGTCAAACTCTATCATCAAACACTAGTACTAGTCTATACAGAAAATGAAGAGGAGGAAACAAATGAATACTAGTTTTAAACTCAGTAAACGCCTTAGTTTTGGAGAAGAAATAGCAAACAGTGTCACCCATGCTGTAGGTGCTGTCATCATGCTCATCTTACTTCCTATCTCATCCACTTACAGCTATGAGGCTCATGGTCTTTTATCTTCTGTAGGTGTCTCCATTTTTGTCATTAGCCTCTTTCTCATGTTCCTTTCATCTACTATTTATCATTCTATGGCTTATGGTTCAACTCATAAGTATGTCTTGCGCATTATCGACCATTCCATGATTTATGTTGCGATTGCTGGCTCTTATACTCCTGTCGTTTTGACCTTGATGAATAACTGGTTTGGTTACCTGATTATTGCTATCCAATGGGGAACAACTATTTTTGGTATTCTTTATAAAATTTTTGCCAAAAAAGTCAATGAAAAATTTAGTCTAATTCTCTACTTAATCATGGGTTGGTTAGTTGTGGCTATCCTACCAGCAATCATCAGTCAAACAAATCCAATCTTTTGGACTCTTATGGTATCAGGTGGTCTTTGCTATACAGTTGGTGCTGGATTTTACGCTAAGAAGAAACCTTACTTCCACATGATCTGGCATCTCTTCATCCTAGCAGCTTCAGCTCTCCAATACATTGCCATTGTTTATTACATGTAAAAATAGGCCGGGAAAATCCCGACCTATTTTTATTTGCACATGTTGATAAAGTATTGATGCAAGCGAAGATCATTTGTCAATTCAGGATGAAAGGAAGTCACTAGCATATTATTTTCTTGAGCTGCAACGATTTGATGATTCACTACTGCCAGAACATCAACACCCTTACCAACTTCACTAATAATAGGTCCACGGATAAAGGTCATGGGAATTTTGCCAACACCCTTACATTCTGCTTCGGTATAAAAGCTTCCTAGCTGACGTCCATATGCATTGCGCTCAACTATTATATCCATAGTCGCTAGATGACTTTCCTCTTGAGAAGTGATTTGTCTCGCTAGCAAAATCAAACCAGCACAAGTCCCAAAGACTGGTAAACCATTGAGAATAGCCTCTCTTAGAGGGAGTAGCATATTCTGGTCACGTAGGAGTTTTCCCATAGCTGTCGACTCACCTCCTGGCAAAATCAAACCAGACAGATTACTCTGATGCTGCAGAAAATCTTCTAGGTTTCTCAGTTCAACACTTTCAACTCCTAGTTCAGCAAGCACTTTTTCGTGTTCTACAAAGGCACCTTGCAAGGCCAATATTCCGATTTTCATCTATTTTCCTCGCTCAGCCATGAGAATTTGGATTTCATTCTCATTGATACCAACCATGGCTTCTCCCAAATCTTCTGAGATTTGAGCTAAAATTTGAGGATTTTGATAGTTTGTGACTGCCTTGACAATGGCTGCTGCACGTTTAACAGGATCACCTGACTTGAAAATCCCTGAACCAACAAAGACACCTTCTGCACCTAGCTGCATCATGAGAGCAGCATCTGCTGGTGTTGCAACTCCTCCAGCTGCAAAGTTGACAACTGGTAATTTCCCATGTTCGTGGACGTATTGAACTAATTCTACTGGAACTTGGAGTTCTTTTGCTGCGACATAGAGTTCATCTTCACGGAGATTTTGAATGCGACGAATTTCTTGATTCATCATACGCATATGGCGGACTGCCTGAACGATATCTCCTGTTCCAGGTTCCCCTTTTGTTCGAATCATTGAAGCTCCTTCAGCGATACGACGCAAGGCTTCTCCTAGATCTTTTGCACCGCAAACAAAAGGAACTTGGAATTCTTTCTTATCCACATGGAAACGATCGTCAGCTGGAGATAACACCTCACTCTCATCGATATAGTCAATCTCGATGGCTTCTAAAATCTGTGCTTCGACAAAATGCCCAATTCGAACCTTGGCCATAACTGGAATGCTGACTGCTTCTTGGATTTCCTTGATCATCTTTGGATCGCTCATGCGAGAGACACCACCAGCTGCACGAATATCCGCTGGGATTCGCTCCAAGGCCATAACCGCTGCTGCACCTGCAGCCTCTGCAATTCTTGCTTGTTCAGGATTTTGAACATCCATAATGACGCCACCTTTAAGCATCTGTGCCAAATTTTTATTTAATTCATAACGATTTTCAGTCATTTTCTCTTCCTCAATAGTTGTATTGGTAGCTACAGTTTTATTGTAAGGTAGAAATGACTCAAGAACAAGATAAAAAAAAATGATTTGTCCGGGTACAATTATATCAATCATCAAAAAAAGTACCCATATAAGGTACTCTTATTTCTTAGATTTTTTAATGTTTTTAACAAGATAAAACAGATATCCTGAAACCATATAGGCAACAAAGATATTGGCTGCCCATCTAAAGACAAATCCCCAACCATATTTATTGGCATTCAAGAAGAAATAAGGGAAGGGACTATCCTTAGCGTTAGGAACGTCCATCTTTAGAACAAAGCCGTTTAAGATTGCAAATCCCATATAGAGCAGTGGTAAAACTGTCCATACAATAGGATCAAACCACTTATATTGACGACTCTTATCAAAAATGATGGTATCAACTAGAAACCAGAGGGGTACGATATAATGGCAAAGGAAGTTTTCCAAACGGTAAAAATCTTTTGTCAAGGGAGCCAACATGAAATGATAGATGACACAGGTAATCATGATACTCATGGTGATACCACCCTTGAGTCGCAAAAGACTTGAACTTTGCCAGTGGTCACCCTCACGTCGCATCTTCCATAAAAGATAACCCGTAAAAATCATCACCAAGAGGTTGGAAAGTACTGTATAGTAGAGCAACATTCCGAAACCACCGTGCTTGGTAATTTCCAGATAAACGCCTGTAAATGCGGCTAAAAACATGAAAGCCCGACTGAAAAAAATTATTTTATTCCAAGCAGTCATGATTAAATCTTTTTAACAAATTCTGATTTTAATTTCATAGCACCAAAACCATCAATCTTACAATCGATGTTGTGGTCCCCTTCAACAATACGGATGTTTTTAACACGTGTCCCTTGCTTAAGGTCTTTTGGAGCACCTTTTACCTTAAGGTCTTTGATCAAGGTTACTGTATCTCCATCAGCCAATCTATTTCCATTAGCATCGATGGCAACAAGGCCTTCTTCAACCTCTGTTTGCTCAGCAGGATTCCATTCATAAGCACACTCTGGACAGACTAGCAAGGCTCCGTCTTCATAGACATATTCTGAATTACATTTTGGGCAATTTGGTAGATTGTTCATTTTATCTCCTTCTATTTTCATGATGGTTTGATTGTCAAATTTTCGTTAACAGAATCTATTATACCTTAAAATTAAAAATTTGACAAATTGCTAAAAAACCGACTCACCACTATCGTGGTAAATCGGTTAGCATTTCAACTTAAAAATGTTTAACTGCTTCTGATTTAATTTTTTCGACAACTTCAAAAATACTTAGTCCTGTCGTGTCCAGATAGATTGCATCATCTGCCTGTTTAAGAGGCGAAGTTTCACGATGACTATCTTTATAGTCACGCGCAGCAATCTCTTCTTTCAAAGTTTCCAAATCTGTTTCGATTCCCTTTGAAAGATTTTCCTTATAACGTCGTTCTGCACGTTCATCCACTGAAGCAACAAGAAAAATCTTCAATTCAGCCTTAGGCAAGACCACTGTACCAATATCTCGACCATCCATGACGATTCCGCCTTGTTGGGCAATTTCTTGTTGAAGAGCTACCAATTTTTCACGAATAGCTGGAATGGCTGCAAAAGCAGATACAGCATTGGTTACTTCATTTTCTCGGATTGGATTGGTAACATCAACGTCCCCAACAAAAACAAGCTGTTCTCCTGTTTCAGCACGACCAAAGCTAATCGGATATTGTTCCAATAATTCAAGAAGTCGAGAAGACTCTTCTGGACTTACTTGGTTGTTCAAAGCGATGTAAGTCGCAGCACGATACATGGCACCTGTATCCAGATAAGTATAGCCAAAGTCCTTAGCGATAATCTTAGCTACTGTACTTTTACCACTGGATGCTGGTCCATCAATAGCAATCTGAATTGTTTTCATCGTCACTCCTATCTTGTCTTAAGGACATCACCAGGATTTGCAAACCAAGTTCCTGAAGACATATGACCAGGGTTCAAGGCTTCAAGCTGGGCAATAGAAATGCCTGCTCTAGCTGCAATAGCTGCTTCACCTTCACCTGCAAGGACAGTAATGGTTCCCTCAGCATTTGTATGTTCCTCTGAACTACTTGAAGAAGTTGATCCTGCTTCAGAACTTGATGCTTCAACTGAACTACTTGATGACGTTGAAGAAACTTCCTCTACCTTAGGCGCAGAAGAATCATGAAAATCTTTCAAGGCTGCTGTACGATCACTTCCACCAGATGACAGGTAGATTAGAATAGCAATCATTCCGACAACGATAACAAAGAAAATACAAGCCAAAATCGTTAAAATACGATTAGCTCCTACTCCTGATTCCTTATTTCCTCTGCTTCTGCGTTCCGAACGACTTTCCTCGATATCGTAAATATCTTCTTGCCATGGTTCCTTTTCCATACCTTACTCCTTGTTTTTTTTCTAATTTCTTATTACAATATAAATATGAAAATCACACTTATACCTGAACGATGCATTGCCTGTGGGCTATGCCAAACCTATTCTGATTTATTTGATTACCATGATAATGGTATTGTGCGTTTCTATGATGATCCTAATCTACTAGAGAGAGACATCCCAGCTAGTGAAGAGCTACTGGAAGCTGTGAAACAGTGTCCCACTCGCGCGCTCATCAAAGATTAATTTGTCATCAGTGGTGATTCGATTTCCAAATCCCACTTCCTCTAGTTTAGCATATTTTTCCAGAAAATTATAGTCTTTTGAAGTACTTATTTTTAGTAAATCTTATCATGACTCACTCTGTTCTTTTATCAGATAGAGGGGTCTTTTTTTCGTTTCCATATAAATTTTACTGATATATTTTCCGAGAATCCCAATCGTCAATAATTGGACACCACCAAGAAATAGAATGACAGCCATCAGAGAGGTCCAACCAGAAGTTGGATTGCCCAGTACGAGAGTACGGACAACTACAAACAATGTCATCACTAAAGCCAGAAAACACGACGAAAGACCAGCAACAAAAGCTAATATTAAAGGAAAATCTGAAAAATTCACAATCCCTTCGATAGAGTAGAAAAAGAGTTGTCTAAAACTCCAACTTGTCTTACCTGCCTGCCTTTCAACATTAGGATACTCTAGATAGTGAATACGGAAACCAACCCAGGCAAAGAGTCCTTTGGAAAAGCGATTGTATTCTGTCAATTCTAACACTGCATCCACAACTGATCTTCTCATCATCCGAAAATCACGAACACCCGATGGAAGAGCTACTGGGCTAATTTTTTGCATAAAACAATAAAAAAGATCAGCGCAGAAACTACGTAAAAAGGGTTCACCCTCTCGACTAGTTCTCCGAGTTCCCACACAGTCCAAATCCGGATTCTGATCTAGTAGTTCCTTCATCTCAAGTAAGAGGCTTGGTGGATCCTGAAGGTCTGCATCCATAACCACCACCAAATCTCCTGTTGCTTGTTGTAAACCTGCATATATGGCCGCTTCCTTCCCAAAATTACGCGAGAAAGAGATATAATGTACTGTAGGATTTTTCTCTCGATAAACCTTTAAAAGGTCCAAAGTCTTATCAGTCGAACCATCATCTACAAAAATGTATTCGATTTCTGTTCCCAAATCTGGGATCAGTGCTTCAAGAGTTTGATAAAAAAGAGGAAGTACTTCCTCTTCGTTTAAACATGGGACTATGATTGAAATCATCATCTTAATCTTCAAATCCGTTTGGATGTTGACTTTGCCAACGCCAAGCATCTTCACACATCTCTGTAATTCCAAGTTCTGCTTCCCATCCTAGCTCTTCCTTAGCTTTTGCTGGATCGGAGTAGCAAGCTGCGATATCACCCGGACGACGTTCAACGATACGGTAAGGAATTGGACGACCAACTGCTTTTTCCATATTTTGGATAATTTCAAGAACAGAGTAACCTTTTCCTGTACCAAGGTTGTAAATATTTAGACCTGAACCTTTTTGAAGTTTCTTAAGGGCCGCAACGTGCCCTTTTGCTAGGTCAACGACGTGAATATAGTCACGTACACCTGTTCCATCTTCTGTATCGTAGTCGTCTCCAAAGACCTGAACTTGTTCCAACTTACCAACTGCAACTTGTGTCACATATGGAAGAAGGTTATTTGGAATACCGTTTGGATTTTCACCCAAATCACCGCTCTTATGCGCACCGATTGGGTTGAAGTAACGAAGTAAAACAACGTTCCACTCTGAATCTGCTTTATAGATATCTGTCAAGATTTCTTCCAGCATTAGCTTGGTACGACCATATGGATTTGTAGCTGAAAGTGGGAAATCTTCTAGGATTGGGACTGTATGAGGATCTCCATAAACAGTTGCTGATGAACTGAAGATGATATTCTTACAGTTTGTCTCTTCCATAACTTTCAAGAGACTGATAGTTCCAGCGATATTGTTATCATAGTAGGCAAGTGGGATACGTGTAGACTCACCTACAGCTTTCAAACCAGCAAAATGAATCACACCTGTTGGTTCTTCATGTTTGAAAATATCACGAAGTGTATCTGTGTCACGAATATCTGCTTCGTAGAAAGGAATTTCTACCCCAGTGATTCTTTCGACTACTTCAAGACTTTTACGACTACTGTTTACCAAATTATCTACTACAACTACTTGGTGTCCAGCTTGGATTAATTCAATGACAGTGTGAGTTCCGATAAAACCTGCTCCACCTGTTACCAGAATTTTTTCTTGCATTTTATTTCCTCAATTCTTGGATTATTTTTTTCATTTTACCATTTTTGATAGGGAAAGTCATTTACTTTCCTAAGACTATCGTAAAAACTAGGTAAAAGGTTTACTATTATTTCTTTTTAATGTATCTTTCAGTCGGATAATCTGCTGGATCCAATACTCCACTTCTCCCTTGAACCATTTGAGCTAGATGATAACCGATAATAGGACCAGTCGTTAATCCTGAAGATCCTAGACCACTTGCTGTATAGACTCCTAATAAGTTTGGAATCTGTCCGAAAAATGGAGAAAAGTCACTCGTATAAGCCCGAATTCCTACACGTTCACCAGATGAAACTGCACCCTTTAAACTTGGATAAAATGGATTCGCTGCCTCAGCCATTTGTTGGAGCAAATTTTTATCGACTGTAAGATCAAATCCCATGTCATTCTCATGGGTAGCTCCTAGAGATAACTTACCTCCAGGAAATGGTATCAAATCCCACTCACCTTCCGGCATGACAACAGGATAGCTTGCCATGTCTAAATCAACCTGATAATCTCTAAGTTGACCTTTTTGAGGACGAACATCCACCTCATAGCCTAAAGGCTCCAAAATGTGTCCAAGCCAAGCTCCCGTAGATAAAATTACTTGATCAAACATTTGATTGTCTATCTGATAGCCTGATAATAAAGGAGTTAGACTAACCTCTTTCTTTACGACCTTAACCTGACTGGCATCCAGTAAACGACTCACTAGGAGTTGCCCATCTACTCGAGCTCCTCCAGAAGCATAGAGCAATCTCTCAAATCCCTTTAGACCAGGGAATAGGCTGCTTGCAGCAGCTTGGTCCAAAATGGCTAATTCGCCAATTAAGGGAGATTCATCTCTACGTTGCAAGGCTAAGTCATAGAGTTCCTCGAGCTTGGAATCATCTTTTTTGAGAAGGAAGACTCCTGAGCGCTGGTAGAAATCAACCTTTTGACCAGTTTTTTCTAAATCAGCTAATAAATCTACATAAAAGTCTGCTCCTAGGCGAGCCATCTTGTACCAAGCTTTATTACGTCGTTTAGAGAACCAAGGACTGATGATTCCTGCCGCTGCCTTAGTAGCTTGTCCGTACCCATGATCAAAGACAGTTACTTCGACATCTGCTTCCTTAGAGAGATAGTAGGCAGCTGTTGCCCCTACAATTCCTGCTCCTACAATGGCAACTTTTTTCATTGTCTTTACCTTCTAACTAGATATGATGGAATGGATTGGTAGAAGCCTGACTTGCGACTACTTCTAGCGACCAAGCATTCTCTTCCTTCCATTCGTTCAAGAGCGCTGCAATTCTTTCCACAAAAAGCACTTCGATATAGTGTCCTGGATCCAAAGCTAATAAACCATCTGACAGCATATCTTGGGCAGTATGATAATAAATATCACCAGTGATATAAAGATCTGCTCCTTTTGCTAAAGCATCAGAATAGAAAGATTGCCCACTGCCACCACAGATAGCCACTCTTGAGATTGTCTTTTGCAAATCCTTCTCTTGATAATACACCATACGAAGGCTATCTAGACCAAAGACTTCCTTAACATGGTCAGCAAATTCCTTAAAGGTTTGAGGTCTAATAGTTCCAATACGGCCAATCCCACGTTCAGGACCTGTTTCCTGCAGATAAGTTGTATCCTCAATACCCAAAAGTTGGCAGAACCAATCATTGAGACCATTTTCAACAATATCAATATTAGTATGACTGACATAGACTGCGATATCATGCTTGATGAGATTGATATAAATCTGATTTTGAGGACGACTAGCTACCAAGTCCTTAATCGGACGAAAGATAGGTGCGTGCTTAACGATAATCAGATCAACACCCTTGTCAATAGCTTCAGCGACTGTCTCTTCACGGATATCAAGAGCAACCATAACCTTTTGAATTTCCTTGTCTAGGGTGCCAATTTGTAGACCACGACTATCACCTTCCATAGAAAATTCTTGTGGGCAATAGGCTTCATAACGCTTTATCACTTCACTTGCTTTCATGGAGCACCTCCTTAATGGCTTGAATTTTATCTGCCAGAACCTGACGTTCTTCTTGATTTTTTTCTGGAATTTGACTAAGGGCAAACTCAAGCTTAGCAGCTTCTTTTTGCCATTTTTGGATGAAGACTGGACTGACTTCTTTGGACAAGAAGGGGCCAAAGCGGACATCAGTTGCTGATAGATTCACTTTACCAGCTTCTGCAACTATAATCTCGTAAAATTTCCCAGCTTCTTTTAGAATACTTTCTGCTATGATTTGAAAACCATGCTCTTGTAACCAAGAACGCAACTCATCTTCTCGATTATTGGGTTGAAGAATCAAACGCTCAACATTGGCAAGTTTGTCTAATCCTTCTTCTAATATTGTAGCAATCAAATGACCACCCATTCCAGCAATAGTGATAACAGAGACCTGGTCAGCCTCTTCAAAAGCAGCCAAACCATTTGCTAGGCGAACCTGAATTTTCTCAGTTAAACCATGACTTTCAACATTTTTGACTGCAGATTGATAGGGACCTACCACTACCTCTCCTGCAATGGCACACTCAATATGCCCTTTTTCAACCAATTCAATGGGTAAATAAGCATGGTCGCTTCCTACATCTAGCAAAACGGCTCCTTGGGGAACAAAAGAAGCCACCGTTTCTAATCTCTTCGAAATCATTTTTTCTCACTTTCAAAAACTCTATTTCCCTTTATTATACCATATTTTATCTGGCAATCCTGCTCCTAAAAAGACCGCAATCATGGATTGCAGCCTTTCTTTATTTTCTAGTTTGATAACGACTTGTCAGGATGAAAATGATAGCAAAGATGACCATCATGATGCCATAGACAGGTAATGTTTGTTCTGTCAGTGTTGAAATTTCAAGTAATTTTTGAATTCTTGGAAATAGAGCTGTTCCAAGGAAGCCACCAACTGACCAAATAATCAAGAGAACACGCCACAGACTAAATGGCAAACAAGCTCTAACTACAGACATGAAACCAATCGATGCCAATAGATAATACAAAAGTGTCGAAATTTCAATTGCTGACCAACCTTGACCTGTTCCAAAAATTTTAACAAAGAGAACACTAAAGACTACCATCAAGGCACTTGGTAGTGCACGGAGCATGGATTTTCTGAGGAAGTTTTGTTCTACTGGTTTAATATTTCGCTCAAAGGTCAATACGAACGGTGGGAAGCCTTCCACGAACTGGTCAATCATGGTAATCTGAATCGGAATGAATGGGAAAATTAAAATCCATTCAGTACGTCCCAACAAAGCACTCGCAATACAGATGATTGCCAATAAGAATGAATAGATGGTCTTAATCAAGAAAATTGGAGCAATGTGAGCAATATTATTAACTACACGACGACCCTCAAAGAGTATCTCAGGAACATCATTAAAGTCTGAGTTCAAGAGAACCAGATTTGCAATCTGACGAGTCGCTGGATCTCCTTCAGCCATCACGATGGAACAATCTGCCTCGCGGAGAGCAAGGATATCATTGACACCATCTCCTGTCATGGCAGTAGTATGACCTGCTTTTTTCAAAGTTTGGATGATCAGTTTCTTTTGATGAGGAGAGACACGTCCGAAAATCGCTGTCTCCTCAGCCATGGCAACCAATTCCTCGTCCGTGATCTTCGAACAATCTACATAGCTGTGGTAATCTGCAAAACCAGCTTTTTGAGCAATACTTGAAACGGTAACTGGATTATCACCAGAAATAATTTTCAAGCCCACTTCCTGAGAACGAAGATAGTCTAGAGTTTCAGCTGCCCCTTCTCGGATTGGATCTAGAATTTCAAGCAAAGCCAAGGCTTGAATATCAGATGGCTTTTGTGGCTTGTGGTGATCAAGTTTTTCTTGACTGAGGGCCAGAACTAAGACACGAGATCCTCGTTCAAGAGCTTCTCTAGCCTCAGGAACTTCAGCATCCAACAACATCTCCGGTGCGCCTAGGAAAACAGTTCCTAGACCTTCCAACTCCATTGCTCCCCATTTACGATCGCTTGAAAATGGAAGATTAGAAATCATCGGATAAGTTACTTGACCTTGGAAGCGTTGGCGAATAGCTTGGGCAGTTGGATTTTTATCCTCACTGTGTGCTATATAGCTAGTTAATATTTTGGCAATGGCATCTTTATCATAATCCTGGGTCAGAGGAAGAACTGTCTCAACCTGCATCTTTCCTTGAGTAATGGTTCCTGTCTTATCCAAACAGAGCATATCCACACGTGCCAAGGTCTCAACGGAGTACATCTCCTGCACCAAGACCTTTTTCAAACCAAGCTTGATAACAGCGGTTAAAAGAGAGGTAATGGTCAAGAGGGCAATCCCCTTAGGCAACATTCCCAAAAGAGCTGTAGAGGAATTCACTACAGAAGACTTCAGTGGTAAACCTTTTAAGACCAAAGCTTCAAGCAATAGAGCAATTCCAAATGGAATGATGATTTTCCCAGTAAAGCCTGCAAGCTGGTCTAGCGATTTCATGATGCGTGAGTTGATCGGTTTAACTGTCTTAGCTTCAAGCATGAGTTTGGCTGCATAGTTATCTGCCCCTACATGATGAACTTGAGCAAAGACAGAACCACTGGCAAGAAAACTACCTGACAACATTAAGTCTTCTACTTCTTTTTGCACCAAGTCGCTCTCACCCGTTAACATGGCTTCATTGACTTCTGCAAAACCTTCTAATACAATCGCATCACTTGGAATTTGATCCCCTGCAGACAAGCGAATCACATCATCCAAAACAAGCTCTTCTGGATCCAAAGCAATCTCTTGTCCATCACGGATAGTCGTAATCTTTTCTTTATTCAAGAGATTGAGTTTATCAACCATATGTTTGGCACGTAGCTCGGTTACAATTCCTGAAAAAGCATTAAAACAGATAACCGCAAAGAAGACCAAGTTGCTCCAGGCTTGAACAAAAGCGAGCGCTAATGCAATAGCAAAGTTTAAAGCATTGAAGAGAGTAAAGACATTTCGTTTTACAATCTGCCAAGTACTGGTACTAGCTGATGCTTTGAAATCATTGACCTGTCCCTGTTTCTGACGTTCATTAACTTCTGATTGGCTTAAGCCTATAATTTTATTTTTATCCATAATTTCTATCATATCATTTTTTTTAAAATAATTCTAATTTCATATGAAGAGCAATTCCGCCTAAACAAAAAAACATTTGCTTGTCCTACAACGATAAGGTATAATAAAAGAAAGAAAATTGAAGGAGACACCATGTTTTATACTTATCTTCGTGGGCTGGTTATGTTGATTCTCTGGTCTATCAACGGTAATGCTCATTATCATAATACGGATAAAATTCCGAGTCAAGATGAAAACTATATCCTAGTTGCTCCCCATCGTACTTGGTGGGATCCTGTCTACATGGCATTTGCGACCAAACCGAAACAGTTTGTTTTTATGGCTAAAAAGGAACTGTTCTCTAATCGAATCTTTGGTTGGTGGATCCGTATGTGTGGTGCCTTTCCTATTGATCGGGAGAATCCTAGCGCTTCGGCTATCAAATATCCTATCAATGTCCTTAAAAAGAGCGACCGATCTCTCATCATGTTTCCAAGTGGTAGTCGTCATTCTAACGATGTCAAAGGGGGCGTAGCTCTGATTGCTAAAATGGCCAAGGTTCGCATCATGCCAGTTACTTACACTGGTCCAATGACCTTAAAAGGACTCATCAGTCGCGAACGTGTCGATATGAACTTCGGAAATCCTATCGATATCTCAGACATTAAGAAAATGAATGATGAAGGAATTGAGATGGTTGCTGAACGTATCCAATCAGAATTCCAACGTCTAGATGAGGAAACGAAACAATGGCACAATAACAAAAAACCAAATCCTTTGTGGTGGTTTATTCGCATACCAGCACTGATTCTTGCTGTCTTAGTTGCGATTGTTACCATCATCTTTAGCTTTATTGCAAGTTTTATCTGGAATCCTGAAAAAAACAAAATCAATTAGGTTAGAAGAAAATGGCTTTAGGACATTCCCTAAAGCTATTTTAATTTGACTGACAGCCGATTACTTTTAAATAAAACATTTTATTGACAAAGATTTGATTCTATAGTATACTTTTTAAGTAAGCTGATTTAGCTCAGTAGGCAGAGCGCATCCATGGTAAGGATGAGGTCGCCGGTTCGATCCCGGCAATTAGCATTGTTCATCAGTTCCTTGGTATAGGAACTTTTTTATTGACATTTTATTGTCCTTATAGTAAAATAAAACTTGCGATGAGTCGATATGTAGCGAGAGCTACTATTGAGCAAAGGAGGTCATAACGCAGGAGCGGACCTTGAGAAATTGTGTGAACCGGTTTCTCACATGGAGATGCCTCTCAGGCTTTCTGGTTTTCCAGAGAGCTTTTTTTATTTTCCTAAACACTACTAAACCCTATCTTTTAGCAATCCTTTCTGCACAAACAGCAATAATCTCAAACCTCAATCATACACTGATAGACTTATTATCCAAAAAATCCTAGCTAGGTTTAGTCGTAAAGATACAAAGATGACCATTGCTATCTATAATTACAGCAAAAGTTACAGGGCAAACTGTATTATATACCTTAGCATTGAAAGGAAAATGATATATTTTGCCTCTCGTCACAAAAAAAGACCTATCATACAAGCTATAAAGCTTGATATGATAGGCTTTTTAATGTTAGATTAACGTACAGTGCGGATACGCATTGTGTTAGTACGAACTGCTTCACCAAGTGGCACACCTGCAACGATAACGATATCGTCACCAGATTGTACAAGACCTGCTTCAACTGCTTTACGTTCAGCAATTTCAAACATGTCATCAGTTGATGATGGAGCTTCTGTCAACATTGGGATAACACCCCAGTTCAACATCAATCCACGTTCTGTCAATTCGTCAAATGTCAATGCCAAGATATCAGCATTTGGACGATATTTAGAGATCAAACGTGCTGTGTGACCAGTCTTAGTAAGAGTTACAACCAATTTGATGTCCATTGAGTTTGTAGCGTCTTTAACTGCTGAAGCCATAACTTCTGTCTTAGAGTTACGTTCAAATGAATCTGAGTTTAAACGTCCGTATTCGTTAAGAAGAGTTTGAGCGTTCTTATCGATAGTTGCCATTGTACGAACAGACTCAAGTGGGTATTTACCATTTGCTGACTCACCTGAAAGCATTGTAGCATCAGTTCCGTCGATAACAGCGTTGAATACGTCTGATACTTCTGAACGAGTTGCACGTGGTTTTTCAGTCATTGTTTCAAGCATGTTTGTTGCAGTGATAACAACTTTACCAGCAGCGTTCACTTTAGTGATGATCATTTTTTGGTAAACTGGAACCATTTCAAATGGTACTTCGATACCCATGTCACCACGAGCGATCATGATACCGTCAGCAGCTTCAATGATTTCGTCCAAGTTATCGATACCTTGTTGGTTTTCGATTTTAGCGAACAATTGAACGTGACCGTTACCAGTTTCTTCACAGATTGCACGAACTTCGTTAACGTCTTTTGCAGTACGTACGAATGAGATCGCGATGAAGTTGATACCTTGTTCAAGACCGAAGCGGATATCAGCGTTATCACGTTCAGCAAGAGCTGGGAAAGGAATTTTAGTGTTAGGGATGTTTACACCTTTTTGTTTAGCGATTACACCGTCGTTTTCAACTTCAACGACAAATTCACGAGTTGCATCGTCTTTTTCTACAACACGAAGACCAAGTTTACCATCGTCAACCAATACTTGGCGACCAACTTCAACGTCATCATAGATGTCAAGAGCTCCAGCAACGTTCAAAGCAATCACTTCACGAGTTGATTTGATTCCTTGTTTAGTTGCAACACGGATTTTTTCACCAGTTTTGTATGAGTACTCTTTAGCTTCACCTTCAAACAATTCAGTACGGATTTCTGGTCCTTTAGTGTCAAGAAGGAAACCAACTTTTTTACCTGCAAGTTTTTCTGCAAGTTTAACAGTTGCCATACGGTCACCTTGTTCTTGGTGGTCACCGTGTGAGAAGTTGAAACGGAAAGTGTTAGCTCCTGCTTCAATCAATTGAGCAATGTTTTTAGCTGAAGCTTCAACGTCAAGTTTTTCACCCCAGTATCCGTCATCACCAAATTTTTTACCACCACGGATTTCTACCGCAGGACCCAAAGTTGCAACGATTTTTACACGTTTGTTCATGATTTTTGTGACTCCTTTATATAATTTGACCTTTTATGGTCATTTTACCAGTTTAGTTAAAGTTGATTATGACAAGCTCTTGTTCAAAGCAGAAAGTTCAAGGTCAGCTTTATGAGGGTTGTTAACAACAATCTTACCATCAGCTGTTAGGCTAAACAAAGCTCCTTCTTCTGCAGTTCCAAGAATTGGATTTTCAACCATTTTCTCATTGCGAATACCAACAGCGACACCACCGATTCCTTGTTTAAGAAGTTTAACAGCATGTGCACCCATGCGTGACGCCAATACACGGTCACGAGCAGTTGGAGATCCACCACGTTGGATATGACCAAGTTCAGTTACACGAAGGTCGCTTGTATCTCCAGCTTCTTTTAGCTTTTGACCAAATTCAGCCGCTGACATAACACCTTCTGCCAAAACGATAATGTTGTGTTTCTTACCGTGTTCATATCCAGCTTTGATACTTGCTACGATGTCTTCCATCTTGAAGCCTTCTTCAGGGATGATAATTTCATCAGCACCAGTGGCAATACCAGCCCAAAGAGCGATATCTCCAGCATTACGTCCCATAACTTCAACTACGAAAGTACGACGGTGACTTGATGATGTATCACGAATCTTATCAATGGCATCCATTGCAGTCGTAACTGCAGTATCAAATCCGATTGTGAAATCAGTACCTACGATATCGTTATCGATTGTTCCTGGAAGTCCAATAGCAGGAAATCCATGCTCAGTCAAGCGCATAGCTCCGTGATAAGAACCATCACCACCGATAACCACGACACCTTCGATACCGTGTTTTTTCAACTGCTCAATCCCTTTAAGTTGACCTTCGAGTTTTGCAAACTCAGGGTAACGAGCAGAGTGAAGGAAAGTACCACCACGTGAAATGATGTCTCCCACTGAAGCTGCATCAAGTGGATAAATTTCACCGGCAACCATACCAGCGTATCCATCATAGATACCAAAAACTTCCATTCCTTCTGAGATTGCTTGACGAACAACTGCACGGATAGCAGCATTCATACCAGGGGCGTCTCCACCACTAGTCAAAACAGCAATACGTTTCATTTGGTTTTGCTCCTTTTTCTTTAACATTCTAACTGATTATACCATAATTAAAGTTAAAATTCTTTTATTTTCATTGATTTTTAACGATAAATCGTTTTCATAACTATCTGACTTAAAGATTCCTGTAAACTAACATCTTTTGCAACAAAATAACTCGGTAAAAGGACATTTTTTTGTTCATTTTCGTAGCGAATGATGACTGGAATTTCTCCCTTATATTGCTCTAAAATATGATAAATTTCAGTATCATGTTCATGATCAGCAGCCTGTATCCAAAATCGTTCACTCACTGCTTCTTTTAGATTATTTAACACTAATTGAAGCCGACCATCTCTTGCCTGTACTTTTCCATTAAGGTAGTAGAATCTTCCTTCATGTAAGAGATTTTTAAATTGGCGATACTGGTCAGAAAAAACTGTGACTTCAAGCTTAGTTTTACTATCACTAACTTTCAGAAAGGCCATATTTTCACCTTTTTTAGTTCTGATTACTCGGATAGACTGAATCACAACGAGTACTGTAGCTGTCTGTCCTTCAAATAGTTCAGACAAACTCACAATTGGGTACAAAGGATTCTTTGCTAAGATCAATAAAGGATGCGGACTGATACCTACTCCAAGCCACTCCTGTTCCTTACGGAACTTCTCAACTTCTGTAAAATCTTCAGTCTCAATCCAATTATAGCTATTATCTGCAAATAAACTACCCAATTCTTCCACAAAAATAAATAAAGTAGGTAAGTTGGATAAGATTTTTTGGCGATTTTTTTCAAAACTATCGAATAAACCAATCTCGACTAGGGGAGTTAAAAGACTCAACTTCTGATAATTTTTAGGCAAGCGAGTGACAAAATCTTCGACACTACTAAAAGGACGATTCTCTAAAATCCAATAGGCAAAATCTCGAGGCATCCCCTTGATGCTCTTAAGTCCCAAGTAAATAGTCTTGTCTGTCAATTTATCCTGATATGGGATTGTATTGATAGAGAGTGGTGTTAGTTCAAAACCCATTTCAAGGGCATCGAGAATATAATCTCCACTAGCATATTTGAGCATGACCTGATAAAAGATTGCTGGGTAATGTGTTTTAAAGTAGGCAAGTTGAAAAGCTAAAGCCGCATAAGCATAAGCATGCGATCGGTTGAAACCATAACCAGCAAATTTTTCCATGACAGCAAAAACCTGCTGAGCCTGCTCTGCTCCGTGGCCTTTTTCAAGGGCACCTTGAATGAAGCTCTCTTGCATTTGATGCATTTCCGCAGCATTCTTTTTCCCCATGGCGCGACGTAAAATATCAGCTTTTCCAAGGCTAAAACCAGCATAACGCTGTGCTACTTGCATTACCTGTTCTTGATAAAGCATAATGCCATAAGTTGGAGCCAGAATATCTTCCAAAACTGGGTCCAGAACTGTTACCTTTTCTTTACCATGTTTTCGAGCCACAAAGTTGTCGATATAGTCACTCGCCCCCGGTCTGTTGAGGGAAGTCGTTGCCACTACTTCTTCAAAGTTTTCCGGTTTCACGCGCTTTAATAAGCGAATAGCTCCAGGTTGTTCAAACTGAAAGATTCCCTTGGTCTTCCCAGCTGCAAAGAGGGCTAAAGTTTCTTTATCCTCAAGGTCTATATCCTCAATCCTTAGCTGAATTCCTTGAGTTTCATATAAGAGCTCTTGCATTTTTTGAGCGAAGGTGAGGTTTCGAAGACCCAAGAAGTCCATCTTGAGCAAGCCGTTTCCTTCAACTCCATGAGCATCATACTGGGTAATGAGCATATCCTCACCATACTTAAGAGGAATATAATCGGTTAGATTTTTATCACTAATCACGACACCAGCAGCGTGGATGGAAGTTTGCCGAGGATAGCCTTCTATCTTTTTAGCAATTTCAAAAGCCTTTTGGTACTCAATCTTACCTTGAATCAGTTGTCTAAATCCTAGATTCCCTTCATAGGCACTTGTTAAGGTATCTTTGAAACCAATTTTTTTGGTTATGGATGTCAACTCATACTCGGGAACACCATACCGTTTAAAAACATCTCGAATAGCCTGTTTGGCACCAAAAGTCGAGTAGGTGACTATCTGAGCAGCGTGAATACTGCCATAGCGGTCACGAACATAGCGAATAAACTCTGGACGATAGATATCGGGAATATCAATATCGATATCGGGCATGGTATAACGTTCACGATTTAAAAAGCGTTCAAAGATGAGATTTTTAGCTACAGGATCAATACCAGTGATATCTAAGGCATAGGCCACTAGACTTCCAACTGCAGAACCACGTCCCATCCCCATATAATATCCTTGTGAACGACCGAAACGTAAGAGATCCCAGACAACCAAGAAATAGTCATCAAATCCCATGTCATGAATCACAGATAGCTCTTCTTCTAAACGAGCCTGATAAACTGAATCTAGTAAGCCTTTCAGTTCCAAGCCCTTAATAGCTCTTTCGCGCAACTCTTCAACAGCTGGTCTCTCTGGATTGAAACGAGGAAGCTTGAGACTACTATCAATCTCATAAGTAGTTGCTCCAATCAGTTCAGATAGATTGTCTAAAGCTTTTGGAAACTTTTCTACAAAAAATTGTTCAAGACGGTCAGCAGGTAAAAACAAGCCTTGTTGCGATTGAACATCCACCTCTCGCAAGGTCACATTTTCCTTAATCGCCTTGAGCATTTGGAGCGTTTCTAAATCCTCAGCTTCGAAAGAATTAACACGATAAAGTGGGAGAATGGGGTGAGAAAAATTCGACTGAGCTGTATCTGGATAAACTCCGATATAGTAGTCATGTCCCAAATCCAAATTAACTATTTCCTGAAAGTAGGGAACAATAATGCAAATATCTTCAAGGTAAGGAGAAAAATCAGTCCATTCCTTTTTACCTGTCATTTTTTGACTCGAAAGCTTCATAAGATTTCGATAACCACGATTTGATAGGGCTAGAAAGCGCAGATTAATCAGTTCTTCCTTATGATGAACGGTCACCTCAAGACCTAATAAGGGCTGAATCCCTTGCTTTTGGCACTCTTTGATAAAATAATAAGCCCCATAGAGATTATCAATATCCATGATTCCAAGTGCTGAGTAGCCGTATGCTTTCCCTTGGTCAACATACTTCTGAATGGAAATCATACTCTCCATGAAACTATAAACCGTTTTTGTATCAAGTTGTGCAATCAATCGCTATCACCTCCCTTTTTCTACTTATATTATACCATTTTAGAAAATAGAAAAACAATTTCTTTCTTCCCTTGTAGAAAAAAGAACCACAGTTGAATTAACTGTGATTCTCACTTATCATTCTATTTCCAAGATAGGATTTGTAGCTGTCAAGTGGCTGATCTTGCCACTAACACCGAAATATTCCTCAATTTCAGTATGTAATTCTAGCATTGCTTCCCTAGCTCGTGATGCCTGTTCTTCATTGATAGCTTCAATGACTAAAACAGCATCTTTGGTTTCTTCTGTTAACATGGTTCTTTGGGCTTCACGCCAGTTTAAACACCGACAAACCGCACCTTGTTCATCAAAATAAATCATTTCATCAGCTAAGGCAGGAGCATCACTTTCAGCCCCTAGTGGAAAGAAGGTTTCATTCCCTTGAGCTCTCCCAAGACATAAGTCACCAACAATCTTAGCTAAATCCTCTCCCCCACAAGGAACAGCATAAGAAAGTGAAACACTATTATAGATATCTACCAAAGGATTTATTGGATTAAATTCTCTTCCTTGACTCACACGCTTTAATAAGGCTTCGATAGAAGAACGAGCACCTTTTTTGGTTTTGAATTTTGTGAATGCCTGACGCCATTCTTGAATCACTTCATTCTGAGTGAAATTCTCATCTGCTATAAAAGTCCGGGCTTTTTGGGTTCCTTCATCTAGTAAAGCTTTAAAATAGGGATCCTCACTCTCATCAATAGTATTGTTGAGACCTTTTACCACCAATACAGAGATTTGAGCATCTGGAAATAGTTGCCAAAAATCATCTTTTACATGAACTTTCATGACCTTGCCTCCATTCTTTTTCTTTCATTCTACCACAAATTCAAAAAAAGAGGATGGGACAAAAGTCCTAGCCTCTCAATTTTCTTTGGATTTTCGAGCAAGACGCAGTGGTTGAGTGGGCTCTACTACGCTGATTTCATCAGCTTTTACAGCCCTACTCAACTGTGCGGAGGTGGGACGACGAAATCGAATTCTAACGAATTACCGATTTCTGTCCCACTCTCACGAACTATAATGAATTTTCACGAATCACTTCTACCTTGTATCCATCTGGATCTTTGATAAAGTAATAGTTTGGTTGAGTCCCTGGAAGTCCATTAGGTGCTGTCACTTCATAGCCTTTGTCGCTATGTTCTTTATGAAGAGCCTCAAGGTCAGGTGTGCTTAGAGCGATGTGAGCAAAACCGTCACCAACAACATAAGGTCCGTGATCATAGTTGTAAGTCAACTCCAACTCATAATCATCACCTTCAAGTCCAAGATAAACAATAGTGAAAGCGTAGTCTGGAAAGTCTCTACGACGCAATTCCTTAAAACCAAAAGCATCTTGATAAAAAGCGATTGATTTTTCAAGATTTTCTACTCGCAAACAAGTGTGTAGCATTTTAGAAGCCATTTCATTACCTCTTTCATTTTTGTACTTCTATTATACCCTTATTTATGAAAATTTACTAGGAAATTGAACCATAGATCTTTACTCAATGCTTCAGTGCCAGTCAGTACCCTCACCATTTTCCTTACGAATATTTCGTACAAGGACTATCAACAAGAGGATAAAGACTACTTCTAGAAAGAAGAAGGCAAACTCACTGTTCTGTAAAAGAATATCTGGTTCAATTTGTTTGCTAAGTAAGTCTAACACCGGCCCAAAGAAAATTCTATAAAGACGTCTTAAGAAAATGAAGAGTTGTAAGCTATAAATCATAAAGATTTTTTTAACAGCTAAAGTCGAGCGCCTCTCTCTTGTAAAGTAAGACAAGGCAATTGCATTTATAAATAGTAATAAGGTTAAGGAAAATGTTTCTTTACTCATTATAAGTGGACTAAACAAGTTCACTCGATTTTTAAAATATGGTACTAAACGAAACAATTGCAAACTCAAAAAACAAGGGATCCCAACTTCCTTAATACCGACTTCCTTCGCAGAAGCAGGTGCACTGAAATCTATGAATCTATACAAGAAGAGGAAAAAAACAAGCATAAATAGAAAGAAATATATGAACAACACAGCAAGAACGAATTCGTTATGCAATATTAAGGTTGTTATGAATCCAGTAGTCAGCAAAAAACCAACAGAATGGATTTTATCGACAGGATAATACCAAATAATTTTACTATCCACTTTTAGATTATCAATGAAAGTAAAAAGAGTAATGAAAGATAGAGCAGCGATTAATCCAAGAGGTAATGAAGGGAGGAAAAAGATAAGAGACAAAATTCCTAGAACCCACAAAGTTAAGTTGTAGTACAATTTTGGTTTTATCCATCTTGTAATCAACCCTGCTTCGATAAATCTTTGTTGCTTCTTCAATAAAAAGAAGTAAAAAAGTGATAGCATACCAATATAGACCCAGGTATTAGAACCAGCTTTTTCATTGAAACTTTGTATCAGACTAAAAATAGTCAGAAGCCCAAAGATAGCCAAAAGGTGCTTGTTTATTGCAGATAGTCCCTTTTTCCAAATCATAAAAGGTACTATTGACTTGGGATAACAGAGTTCGTAGGCATAAGCAGTCATCTCTTCTAGTTTTTGATCGGTTTCCTCTGTCATGATCTGAGGGGATATTTTTGATGTAGGAAATACTCCAAGAACATACCTCAAGAGTTGTCCATCTTTGAAGCGATGATACTCCCTATACAACTGTTCCAAAAAGACAGTTATTATTCGAGGTTTGGCTTTAAGATATTCCTTCCACTTATCCCAGTCATTGATGAGATCATCACTACTTGTTATCCTTTCTACAAGTAGATAGCCCTCATGATACCAGTACTCAAAATTTTCTTTTTTATTTAGTTCAAATTCCTGTACTAGAGCAGGATAAGATTGAACAATTTTCCAGAATTGCAGTTTCTTCAAATAGAAACTATCTTTTTCAGTACTGTAGTTCTCTACAAATGGAAGAATCAGAGACAAAACTTTAGTATTTGTTAGAGGATAGACATCAATCTTTTCTAATAAAGCAAGTAATATGGATTTGTCTTCTACCTGCTCAAATAGAGTATGCCAATCGCGTAAAAGGCTATATTCATCAGAATAGTAAGCATAGAGGAGATGATAAAAGGCTAGCTCAACCTCTTCAGAATCATCGAGAGAGTATTGTTGTAAATCAACCTTTTCATTCGATTCCTCTTTTAATACCTTAATGTAAGCTACTAATTGTTCGTAGGAATCTTCATCCACTTCATCTAAATTTTGCTTGATCTTTTCAAGAATGTAGCCTAAAACTGGAATACTCTCGATTATTTGGCATTTTCGATTCACTTGAAAGAGAACTATGCTAGAAACATAAGGGTATTTAAAGTAATCTATCCAAGTTCTGATTTGATTTGCTTTTTGACAATCATTCAAAATATCTTGACACCAAAGATAAGAATCGTAAAATTGCTCAGTTTCCTTTTTTGCAGTTTCCATAGGACTGCCATTTTCTTTGGCAATAGCCCTTCGATTTTGCCAATACTTGAGCTTATAATAGTAGCCCCAGTCTCGATAATCGATCATATATTCTTCTAGGAGAGGAAGTAAGATAGCAAAATGTTCATATCGATTGAAAATATAGACATCCATTTCTTCGAGGACCGCTTTTACAATATTCATGCTATAGCGGTAATGGTAAAAGAACTGCTGCCACAGATTTTCTTGTACTTCAAAGCTATAGTCAGCATTCCCTAATATACTGTCAATAGATGTTCGAATTAAATAGGCAGTATCTCTATAGTCACTAAAATCAAGCGAGCTTGATTCTTCTTGCTCCTGCTGTGATCCCTTTTCATACTCAAAAGTATCAAAGTTGGGTGAATTCACTCTTGTTTCATTTGACTTCTCTTGTCTCTGCCATTGATGCTGTTCAAAACCAGTTCTTGTATCAGATTCTTGGCCAATTTTACTAGATCGTGCATAAGCTAAAGCTTCTTGGTAAGCTTGAACAATTTCTTGATAAAGTTCCGGTTGGTCTTCTGGGTGGTATAAGCGAACCAGTTCAGCGTAGCGTCTCCTGATAACCTTGACATCTTGAGTTGGCTCTATCCCTAAAATTTTCCAAATATTCATGCCATCGCCTTCCTATAATCCTCTCTCTAGAAGTTCCAAGTAACTAGAGAATGCTTGATAGATCTTAGGAAGATGGTGAATAGAGGAATGTTTAACTTCTTCCTCAAATTGCCTTGTAGCTGTCATCAGTTCTTCTCTTTTTACTCCTAAAATCATGCTGTAGAGACGGTTGGCTTTCTCAATCAAGAAGCGATAGATCTCTGTTTCCTGAGCATTAATCTTATAACGAGCCAAGGCATCTTGTTTTTTCTTAATTTCTTGATCCGTCAAAGTAATACTCTCTTGCAAGATGACATGATTGAAAACTTCCTGTGTTGTATCTATCTTCACTTCAACATCTAAAATACCATTCAAATCATAGGTAAAACGAACAGTGAGCCCTTCATGTTCCTTATGATTGATAGGAACTGGAACATCAAGTTCCCCCAGAAACAAGTTTTGAGATGCCTTCATCATCTCTCCTTGATAGACCTGTACTTTCACATGACTTTGTCCCAGTTCTGATGTGTAATATTGTTCAACACGTGAAGTAGGTAAAGTAGAATTACGCTCTATAATCGGTGAAAAATGACCACCAACAATCTCAATGCCAAGTGTAAATGGGCAGATATCAGACAGTAACAAGTCACGTATTTCTCCCTGACGCTCCTTGATTCCTGCAAGAAGGGCACATCCTCGTGCAATCATTTTATCAGGGTCCCCTGATACTTCAACCCCTTGATTGATACAGAATGATAGGAAATCTTGTACCAATCTTAATTTTGAAGTACCTCCAACGAGAACAAAATTATCAGATGAAACCAGACTATTACGAGCATCCATCAAGGCTCGATCCATAACTGCCTTAACGCGCACTAGTAGGGGATGACAAAGTTCATAAAAACGTTGATAGCTTAAGTCTAGCCGATATTCTTTATTATGGTCAAAGACGGACATTTGAGCTTCTTCTTTTTCATTTAAGTCTAATTTTGTTTTCTCAGCTTGTAGTAGGATTTTACTATAGAACTCTCTCGAAATAGACTCCTTTTTTAATTGATTAACATGCATGAATTCCTCAGCAATTGCTCCAGTAAAATCTTCTCCACCCAAGCGATTATCTCCTGCGATAGAAACAATCTCAACAACATTATCAAACAACTCAACAACAGAAATGTCCAGAGTACCGCCACCAAAATCGACTACGATAAAAGAGTCATCATCAATCTCACTCTCTAATTTCTTAGCAAGTGCAGCTGCAGATGGTTCATTAATAATGCGGTCAATGTTAATACCTGCAAATTTTCCTGCTAGTTTTGTCGCATAACGTTGAGCATCGTTAAAATAAGCTGGCACACTAACAATCACTTCATCAACTTTTTCACCAAGAAAAGTTTCTGCATCATCTACCAACTTACGAATAATAAAGGAGCTTAATTCTTCAGCCGTGTAAGTGCTATTCCCCAATAAGATTTTATGGCTGGTTCCCATAAAACGTTTAAATTGAGCAACTGTTTTATCTGGATGAGTAACCAAACGTTCCTTTGCTGCCTTTCCAACTATCACTTCATTATTATCATCTAAGGCAACAACAGATGGCGTTAAAAAATCACCAAAAGCATTTGGTATCAGTTTTACTTGACCATCTTGATAAACGCCAACCAAAGAGTTAGTCGTTCCTAAATCAATACCTACAATCATTTTTTAACTCCATATCTTTTAACATACTACTATTATACAGGAAAAGTCCTATTTCCTTAAATAAAAGATGATATTCCTTGTTTATACCATGAAAATAAAAAAGCTTCATTTCACTCCTGTAGCTTAAACCACTAGAGTAGAAATGAAACTTTTTAATAATTATTTACCAAGTTTTGCCTTAGCTGCATCTGCAAGAGCTGTGAAAGCTGCTGCATCGTTAACAGCCAAGTCAGCAAGCATTTTACGGTTAACTTCGATCTCAGCCAATTTCAAACCATGCATCAATTGTGAGTATGAAAGTCCGTTCATACGAGCTGCCGCGTTGATACGTGTAATCCACAATTTACGGAAGTCACGTTTCTTTTGACGACGGTCACGGTATGCATAGTAGTAAGAGTTCATTACTTGTTCTTTTGCAGTACGGAACAAGATATGTTTAGCTCCATAGTAACCTTTTGCTAATTTAAGAATACGTTTACGACGTTTGCGTGATACAACGCCACCTTTAACACGTGCCATTTATATTTCCTCCAAATATTTCCTAGAATTGTTTACTTACAAATACGCGATTATTTCAAGCGAGTAAGCATTGCTTTGATACGTTTGAAATCTCCTGAATGCACCATAGATGCTTTACGAAGATGACGACGTTGTTTTTTAGTTTTTCCGTGGAAACGGTGAGAAGTGTAAGCACGGAAACGTTTAAGTCCACCAGAACCTGTACGTTTGAAACGTTTAGCTGATGCGCGGTGTGTTTTTTGTTTTGGCATGATTTTTTCTCCTTTATTTAACTTTCTGACAATTATTTTTTGTCAGTTGCTGGCGCCAATTGCATGAACATTTGGCGTCCATCCATTTTAGCACGTTGTTCAATGATAGCAATATCTTGAGTTGCTTCAGCGAACTCGGCTAAAACTTTTGCACCAATCTCTTTATGGGTGATCATACGCCCCTTAAAGCGAATGGATACCTTCACTTTGTTCCCTTTTTCAAGGAACTTGCGAGCATTGCGAAGTTTAGTTTCGAAGTCACCCTTGTCAATAACCGGGCTCAAACGAACTTCTTTCACGGTCACAACGCTTTGTTTTTTGCGTTGTTCTTTTTGTTTCTTCTGGTACTCAAATTTGAACTTGCCGTAGTCCATAATTTTTGCAACAGGAGGTTTAGCTTGAGGTTGAATGAGAACCAAGTCCACATTAGCTTCGTCCGCAAGTGCTTGCGCTTCGCTCAGTGGTTTGATACCCAATTGCTCACCTTCAAGACCGATTAAGCGAACTTCGCGTACACGAATTTCATCATTGATGAATAAGTCTTGCTTTGCTATGGTTTTCACCTCTTTTTTTAATTTAGAGAAAAACAAGAGCGGACTTGCTAACGCAAATCCGCACTACATGATTGTATTTCATTTCTGAAATTTGATCCGTAGGGGCCAGACAACGTTAGTCGCAAGGCGAGAAGTTCTCACTTCTGCTTTTCTCAACTTTTATATGATATCAAGTTTTCCCCTACTTGTCAAGATTAAAACTATCTTTTTTTAATTTTTTCTAAATATTTGCCGACAATGACCTTACTGGTTACGAGAATAGTAAATCTCATGTGGCTTCAAACGAGTGTTGAGTAAATCTGATACAGTAACAAAACTATAACCTTGTCCCTGCAGATACTCAATTACCTTTGGTAATGAATTAACAGATGTTTGATGGATATCATGCATCAAAATGATAGATCCATTGCTTACCTGACGTTGAATTTCTGTTAAAATAGCAGCTTCATTTTTACTCTTCCAATCCAAACTATCCACATCCCACATAATAAAGCTTAAATCAAGGCTATTGCGAATATCATCTGAGATTGCTCCGTATGGCGGACGCATCAATTTAGAACCTTTTCCAAGAACTTTTGTAATAGCGTCTTCGGTATCTGTGAGCTGTTTCTTAGCATCTTCCAATGACAGTTTTGTTAAAATTGGATGATTCCAACTATGGTTTCCAACTTCATGACCTTCAGACTGCATACGTTTAAGAATTGACTCATTACCTGCAATATTCTTTCCTTGGACAAAGAAAGTTGCTTTAATCTTGTATTTAGCCAAGATATCCAATGCCTGTGGTGTTGTATTTCCGTCCGGTCCATCATCAAAGGTAAGAGCTACTACTTTTTTATTTTTCTCATCCTGAGCCTTCTTATAAAGCTCTGCATCCTTTTCAGTTAGATAGGACGATTGGATAACATCAAAGAAGTCTGAAATAGGTAAAGCTATTTCTTCTACATTATTAGTTGCTTTGACTGGATATAACACCAATTGACTATCTTTGTATGCGAACTTCCAGGATGATAAATCGGTAGCTGAAAAATCGGCTATTACTTGATCAACAAGAGTTTGTTCAAGCTTTTTATCTTGGAGCGTTGACTTGATATTCTCAAGAAATGTTTCTTTGGCTTTGCTAGCATCTGTAAAGAGCTGATCTAAAGTAAACAGGGTCCCATCTTCCTTAAGATAAAGCTGATCCAATGATGTATTTTCTAATTCTACAACAGTAGAATCACTCAAATCATAGACCTGTTTTTTCACAAGATGACTCTCCACACCCTTGATAGAGGAAGAATCTTTCTCAGAGTAGTAAAAGATCAAATCTTCCTTATCTTCTACCTTATCCGTGATATCTTTTACAATGATATCCTGAACAGGGGTAATGACCTTGTTCCCCGTCATAGGATAGTAGGTGATGATTTCTGCCCGCCCTTTACGAAAATGATCTTTCTGACTTCCTTGTGAATAGGAATCATCTTTTTCTTTTTTCAGTGCTTCAATTTTTTGCTCAAAAGCTTGCTTCGTCAAGACTTTATAAGCAATACCTGCTCCTAATGTTAAGATTGTGAAGAATAGAAGCCCCACAATAATCCACAAATTTCTTCTCTTTCTGTCGTTTACTTTACGGCTTGTTCTTTTTTTTGTCATAGTCTTATCATATCAAACATGCCTATAATTTCAATGATAAATAGGAAAATGTCCATTTTTTAGAAAAAGATCGGTAAAAGAAAGAGGTTGGGACAAAAGATCCCTACCTCACTTTCTATTAGCAATCAAACTTTGACGCGGTAGCTGATTGGACTTTTCGTTCGTCTTTTAGACTCCCAAAACTCCTAATCATCTTCGCGGGGCTGGGACTACGAAATCGAGACTTTGTCTATCGATTTCTGTCCCACCGCCTTCACTTGATTAAAATCGAATGATTTCTCTTGTTTTTTCATATGAAGAAACAAAGCGATTTGTTACTCCTGGTTCAGCAACTTCCAAAGCTTGGGAAATCTTTTCAAAAGATGCTTGATAATCAAAGGCATTTTCAAAGATTTCTAAAGATTCATGGAAGGCTTGTTGAATCCCTTCATCAAATGATCTGTAGCGATTAGAATATTGAAGCAACTGTTCTGTCAAGGTAGCATATTGCACGATACTGTATGTTTCTGTTTCCAAAACTTCCATATCATGTGACGCGATTTCTAGGATACGATTGACAGACTCAATGTTGACTTGTGACTGTTCCAATTCTGCCATCAAATCCTCTGTACTATGGCTAGCAGCAAAGAACAATTTCAAGAAGTTCTGTGGGATTCCTGGAAGATTTCTCTTTTCCATGTAGCGCTTGATTGTGTGAAGGCGATTGACGTAAACATTTGCCTTTTGACGTGCATTAACATCATCTTTTTCAATCTGCACTAGACGTTCGCTCACTGAAACTTGATCATCTTCAATTTCTTTTAATGTAGCTTGAACATTTTCTAAACGTTCTTCCAATACAGAGTAAGCTTCTGAATATTCCTCTTGTTCTGAAGTCAAATCGCTAACTGTAAGTTCTAGGGAATCCAAATCCACTTGAAGACGACGAACATGATTTACATCACTCTCAGCCATCAAGTAGGTCTTGCTCAAACGCTCGATATCTTTAACCAAGACTTGATTATTGTCTTTTAAGTGGTCAAGGTAGGTTGGAAGTGTTGACAACAAGTTTTCAACAACTTTTTGAGAAGCAATCTCTCGTGTGAAAATATTATAGAGAGCATTGATTTCTTCTTGAATCTGAGTATTTTCATATTCAGCATTGTCCAATTCCAATTTTTTAATATTTTCTTGGTTATTTTTCAAAGCTTCATACAACAACTGTAAACGTGATTCTATGTCAGTTTCTACAAAGTGATAGTTGGCATCAAGCAACTTACGATAGCCAGCCTCTAGATCTTCAAGTTGATCAGGGAGTTCAGTCGTTAGTTTAGTAACAATTGCTGGAATTCTCTCTACGATATGTGTCAAAGCGAGAATATGATTTTCAGCATTATCCAAAATCCCTGCTGCTTCAACTGGATCTCCTGAAGAGTTTAGCGTCACAAATTGAGAAAATTCAGATTGGATGTTCTCCAATTGTTTTTCAATTTCAGGAAGCGCTTGACCATATTTCTCAGAATCTTCTGCGACTGTTTTCTGCAGGCTTTCAAATAAATCTAAAGCATGCAAGACACGACCACTATTTTTGGATTCTTGTTTTTCTAGATCTGCCAAAGCATTTCGAATGGAAGCAATATCTTCTTCGATAAGGGTAATCTGGCTTTCAATTTGATCAATTTTGTGTTGAGCCTTCAAGAAACGAAATGAATTATTGTACCCTTCTGCTTCAAACAGATTATTCTCAATATCCGCAAATGAGTTGAGTGATAGGTCTACCCATTTTTGGTTCCACTCTCTAAATGCAATCTGACTTTGACCAATCAGATGCATATTCTTAACAGCTTCTACTTCATCGTTAACTGGAAGGTTATACAACTCTTCCTTTCTTTCTTCTAATACTGCCAGCCTCTTTTCATTGCGTTTGCGTAACAAAACTGCCACAACATATGCAATAATCAGAAGAGCCGCGATTGCAATCATAGTAATAATCAACAGATTATCAGACATATCAAACTCCTTTTTATACATGAAACAATTGTAATGATTATATCATATTTTTCAAACCATGGGAACTATTTCCCAATTTTTTTAAACGTCAAGCGTACTGTAGACAGCATTTTCTTCGATAAATTCTCGACGTGGTTCTACACGGTCACCCATGAGCATATCAAAGATTTTATCTGCTTCTGCAGCATCATCAACTGATACACGAGCCATGAGACGATGTTCTGGGTTCATGGTTGTTTCCCAAAGTTGATGATCATCCATTTCTCCAAGACCTTTATAACGCTGAATAGTTGGTTTTGAACGTCCTTCACTATAGCGAGCCAAGGCTTCCTGTAGACGGGTTTCTTGATCTGCTCCAGGTTGGATGTATTCTTTAATTTCACTGCCGACCTTAACACCGTAAATTGGTGGTTGAGCGATATAAACATAACCTGCTTCTAAAACGGGTTTCATATAACGATAAATCAACGTTAACAAGAGGGTACGGATGTGGGCTCCATCAACATCGGCATCCGTCATGATAACGAGTTTTTGGTAACGGGCCTTGCTGACATCAAATTCAGCACCAAAGCCTGTTCCCATAGCTGTGAAAAGGCTACGGATTTCTTCATTGGCAAGGATTTTATCCATGCTGGCCTTTTCAACGTTGAGGATTTTACCGCGAATTGGTAAAATCGCTTGGAATTCACGGTCACGACCAGACTTTGCAGAACCTCCTGCTGAATCTCCTTCGACGATGAAAAGTTCAGTTTCAGCTGGATTGTTTGAGGAACAATCTGCTAATTTCCCTGGAAGGTTTGAAATCTCTAAACCAGATTTCTTACGAGTAACCTCACGCGCACGCTTGGCTGCGACACGGGCTTTCGCAGCCAGAATCCCTTTTTCAACGATACGCTTAGCAATCTGAGGATTTTCCATCAGGAAGTCTGAAAATGCTTCACTAAAGAGTCGGTTGGTAATCTTGACAACTTCACTATTTCCAAGTTTAGTTTTCGTTTGTCCTTCAAACTGAGGATTTGGATGCTTCACAGAGATAACAGCAGTCAATCCTTCACGGACATCCTCACCTGTTAGATTATCTTCATTGTCTTTGAGGAGTTTGTTTTTACGAGCGTAGTCGTTAATGACACGGGTTAAGGCTGTACGGAACCCTTGCTCATGGGTTCCACCTTCATGAGTATGAATGTTATTGGCGAAACTCATGACATTTTCATGGTAACCAGTTGTGTACTGCATGGCTACTTCGACTGTGATATCATCCATTTCTCCATCAGTGTAGATTGGTTTTTCAAAAATGACATCCTTGTTTTCATTGATATATTCTACATAGCTCGCAATCCCACCTTCGTAGTGATAATGCTTGGTTTGTTCAAGTCCTTCACGTTTGTCAGTGATGGAGATTTGAAGGCCACGATTCAGAAAGGCGAGTTCTTGGATACGTTTGTTTAATTTATCGAAATCAAAGGTTGTTGTTTCTGTAAAAATCTCTGGGTCTGGAGTAAAGTGTACGGTTGTACCTGTTTTATCAGTATCTCCAATCACCTCAAGGTCAGCAACAACATGTCCACGACGGTATTCTTGGTAATGGATTTTTCCATTTTTGTGAACACGAACATCCAACTGAGTAGAAAGAGCATTTACAACGGATGAACCTACACCGTGGAGTCCACCTGAAACCTTGTATCCGCCACCGCCAAATTTACCTCCAGCGTGAAGAACGGTAAAGACAGTTTCAACGGCAGGACGGCCTGTCTTTTCTTGAATATCAACAGGGATACCACGTCCATCATCAACAACCGTGATAGAGTCATCTGGCTCAATAAAGACCTGAATATGACTAGCAAATCCCGCCAAGGCCTCATCGATAGAGTTATCAACGATTTCCCAGACTAGGTGGTGAAGACCTTCTTTTGAAGTCGACCCGATATACATTCCAGGACGCATACGAACGGCTTCCAGACCTTCCAAAACTTGAATCTGACTGGCATCATAATCCTGTGCCTGTTGGTTTTTGATTTCTTCTGTCATTTTTTCCCTTTTTCTTACATTTCTAATACTTGTCTCAATGTCACGATATCTTCAAAGAGATGCGTCGCTAAGCCAGCTGCTTGTCCAGCTTCAATGTCTATAGGTCGATCACCAATAACGATGCCAGAACCTATCTTGTACTTATCTCGCAAATAGATCATAGACTCTGGATTTGGTTTTCTCTTAAAGCCAGAGCTAGCTGTTACTACTTCTGTAAAATAGTCAGCAATTCCAGTCTTTTCAAGGATTTCCAAAACTTGGTCATTGCGATGCGAAACTAAAAAGTTCCGTCCTCCCTGATCTGAGATTTCCTCCAACAAAGCAGGTACTCCCTCAAACAAGGCAGGATGTTCAAGCTCTCGCGCTTCATTTTCCTTATATTTTTCTAAAAAATGCTCTATTGTTGGGGCAAATTGGTCAATCGCAAAAGCAGTTGACACTTTCAAGGCATTGTAAACTTTATCATGTTCTTCTTCGATTCCAAATTGAGCTAATGTTTCCACAAAAGCAGCAGTCGAAGTCTCATAATTATCAAGTAAAGTTCCACCTAAATCCCAGATGTAATCGTGATATTTCATACCCTTCATTATAGCATTTTTTTATCAAAAAAGCGACGATTTCCTTCTATTTTAACAGTAAAAAACGAGAAGAATCCCCTAATTCATAGATTCCTCTCGTTTTAGTTAATCTATTCCAAACACATCACGATAGAGCATGGCTTCTCTCAAAGCATCTGCATCTCCACCAAGTTGTTCTACTAGGTTATAAGCAAAAGTAAGGGCAGTTGCTGGACCACGACTGGTAGTCAGCTGACCATCGACAACTACTGTTTCCTTGCGATAGTAACCATCAGCAATTTGCTCTTGGACACCATCATAACAGGTGAACCCTTTATCCTTGAGGAGTCCAGCTCGATTCAGTACAATTGGTGCTGCACAAATGGCTGCTATTTTTTTACCAACTTGCTCAAATTTTTGAAGTTCAGCAATCAATTGCTCATTATCACGCAAGTGAGCTGAACCTGGCATACCTCCTGGTAAGACAATCATGTCGTACTCAGATAAATCACCATCAAACACACGATCTGCTTGTACTTGGATGGCATGTGACCCCGTCACTTGGGCTTCAAAACCAACCATATGACAAGTAATATTGGCACGACGTAATACATCCACAACTGTTAGGGCTTCGATTTCTTCAAAGCCATCTGCTAAGATAACTGCAACTTTAGCCATGATTT
The DNA here is from genome assembly GCF_001808865.1 of Streptococcus sp. HMSC061D10. Classification (NCBI taxonomy): domain Bacteria; kingdom Bacillati; phylum Bacillota; class Bacilli; order Lactobacillales; family Streptococcaceae; genus Streptococcus; species Streptococcus sp. HMSC061D10. The sequence continues at coordinate 50,175 of NZ_KV795020.1, forward strand.
ACTCCTTATTTAACTTTTTTCAAAACAACTTTCTTCCGTTTAAATCTTGTCTTACCGCTCTTTTCTTCGGCTAGATGCGTTTGATAACTCATCGATAGAAGCAGACCAACACCAATCAGATTACTGATAATGGCTGATCCCCCTTGGGAAATGAACGGCAGAGGGATCCCTGTCAGTGGCAGCAGACCTGTCACCGCACCGATATTTTCAAAAATATGGAACAAGAGCATCATAATGAAGCCAGTTGAAATGTAGGTATAAAATTGATTATTGGACTTCAGAGTGATTTTTAACATTCGATAGATAAGTAGGAGATAAAGTGTAATTACAAGGACAGAACCAATAAAACCAAAATCTTCTGCAATAACTGTAAAAATCATATCACTCTCACGAACAGGGATTAAGAGATTGGATACATTAAATCCTTGACCAAATAGGCCTCCACTTCCAATGGCGATTTGCCCTTGCGCCTGTTGATAGGTGGTCGTTTGTGCATAATCAAAGGGATTGAGCCAAGCCAGAATACGGTTGATCTGATAGGTTGGCATCCCGACCTGATGCATGAAAGCACGCCCATCTTTTGTGATGAAAATGGCCAAAAATCCTGCAATTCCTGATACAACTGTCGCAAAAATTGGAATGATGATTTTCCATGATACCCCAGAAAGCAAGACAAGTCCAGCAAAGATGGCGACAAAAACCAAGGCCGTTCCTAGGTCACTCTGCAAGGCCAGTAAAACTAAGACTGGCAGTGTGAAGACAATCAACCACAATATCAAGTGAAAGTCTAATGCAATCGTTCGTTCTTTTTCCTTATGTTTTTGTGTGAACTGAACAATGACCCGAGCCAAGATCAAAATATAGGAAATTTTCATGAATTCGGAAGGTTGGAAAAGTGTCACTCCTCCAATTGACACCCAGTTTTTGGCCCCTGTTGCTGCCACTAAATTGGGATTGTAAAAAACCAAGGGTAAAACCATGAGGACTAGACCTAGGGCGTAGAGATAGGGAGTTGCCTGCCATAAAAATTTTGTATTAAAAAACATGACTACAAAGCTGATGATAATTCCCAAGACGATCCATGCTAGTTGCTGACCAAGAATAGGCCAAATATTTTGAGGATAGTCATGGCTGACAGCTATGTAAATAGCCACAACTCCAATCACCAGCAAACAGAATACTGGCAATATCAAACTATAATCGACCCGAGAGTCGAGAGAACGTTTCATAAAGGTCTCCTTCATTCTTTCAGATGTTTATTTTATTTTTTGTGTAAAAATTCTTGAACTTTTGAAAATACTTGCTCTTTGCCAATTTCTCTGACTCGACTAGTCTGTGACAAGGCCTTGCCAATCTGCTTTCCATATCGCTTGCTTGTCATTCGGCTATCCAAGATAAGGACAGAGGAGCGTTGCCCTAGACGACGCATGGTTCTACCAATTGCTTGTTTGAGGCGAATAATAGCCATTGGCAGTTGATAGTCGTAGAAAGGATTTTTCCCTTCAAGACGCAGTTCCTGATTCATTTTTTTCGTAAAAGGATCTTCTGGATTTTGGAAGGGCAGGCGTGTCACCACTTCAATCACTCGAGGATGAGTCGCAAAATCAACTCCCTCCCAAAAACTACCTGTCCCTAGTAAGAGTTGAGAGTCTCCTCTTTCAAATCGTTTCTTGAGTTGAGCCGGATCCCCGTTCTTATATTGGGCTAAATGAGAAAGAGATAAAGAATCTGATACCTGCAACAAAAGGTCTTTTGAAGTGAATAAAACGAGCATGGGCTCTTCAAGATAAGACAAATCTTCCAGCACTTCTACAAGAGCATGAGCATAGTCTTCTTGAGAGGTTTCAGTCACCAATGGAAAATCCTTAACAACCAAAATTTCTTGATTTTCTTGAAAATTCTCATCCAGTCTGTCAAAAGCTGCATGCGGGAATCCCATTAGTTCTGGTAAAGATACTCTGCTACTAATTTCCAAGGTTGCAGAGACAGCTAAGAGTTGACAACTCTCTGGAAAGATTTCCGAAAAGAGCAGACGTTGATTGCGACTGGAAGAAATGACAACCTTCTTGCTAGACAAGTCTGAGGCTGATAGCCAAAATTCTCCATCAGTGCAGAAAAACCGCTGACAGTCCTTGAAACCTTGAACTTCTAACTCTGAGAAATCCTGTTGGAGTTGTGCCATTGTTGTCGCAGGGCACATTCTTCGTTTGCCAGATAGAAACTGGTCCATCAAATGACAAAGCTCAAAGCGAATACTCTCCATCAAGCGTCTCTGAAGCGTCCCTTCTTCTCGAACTAGAGCTTGATCTAGCTGGTCTACTATGTCGTTTAAAACGAAACTCTTTTGTAAAAGACTTTCCAAAGTTAGCAAGATCTTCTGGGCCTCATCCAAGATCAAGAGACGGCCCTCTAGTAGACTGGGATCATCCTCAAGACGGGTAACGAGATAAGCATGATTTGTCACAAGTAGCTGGCAAGAGCGAGCTTTTTTCTGCCCCCGTCTCCAAAAATCCTCTAACCAAAAGAGAGAAGCTTTGGGAAGATTACCATCATGTACCAAGTTTGGTAAAAACTGCTGGTAACGGTAAAGCTGACCAATCTCGTCTAGGTCCCCCGTTTCTGTCTCGGTTAACCAAACTAGAAGTTGCATCTTAAAACGTGTGTACAAGCGATTGGACTCTTCTTCCTCTAGTACATGATGAAAGGCATCTAGTTTTAGATAATTCTGTGGTCCTTTAAGATTATGAATCGAAAGGTGAAAGACCTCTTCCAATCTACGAGCCTCTTCATGCATGACTTGATTTTGTAGAACTTTAGTAGGAACACTGATAAGGATTCCTTTTTCGTTTTCTAGTGAGAAAGCGGGTAACAAATAGCCGTAGGTTTTCCCAATTCCAGTCTGAGCTTGCACAAAAGCAATTTTTTCATTCTGTAGAAAATCTTGAACCTTTTGAGAAAAACTAGCTTGTGGGGCTCTATCTTCCAAATCCAACAAGGCAATATTGGTTTGGAAATCTTTAGATAGTTTACGTGGAGAAAGGACTGGCTTCTCTTTTCTTAAGAATAAGCCTTGCACTTCTACCAAATCATGCTCAACAAGGAGAGACTGTTTCTGATAAACTTCCTCGATGACTAGGTAAGATTCATAGAGTAAGCTGTCTGATAAACTCAATAAGCGCTCCAACAATCCTTTTGGCAGTCCAAACATCTTTTGTCTCATACAAAGAAAGAGCTCTGCTGTTGCTTGGGCATCTGATAAGGCAGTATGGGCTTTTTCTAGTGAAATTCCCAACTCCTGACAGAGAATTCCCAGATTGTATTTTTCAAGTTGAGGATAAAATACCTGGGCCAACTCGACTGTATCGATACGAGGCGTGCGCAATTCATAGCCCTCAAAAAAGAGAAATTCCGCCAACAAATTGGCATCGAACTGGACATTGTGTGCAACAAAAACACCGTCCTTGACCAAGTCAAAAATTTTTCCAGCCACCTGAGAAAACTCCGGTGCCTCTGCTAGTCGCTGATTGGTCAAGCCCGTTAATTCTTTGATATGAGAATCCAAGGGTTCGTGGGGATTGACATCCGTTGCAAATTGGTCAACAATCTCGCCATTTTCAATGACCACGATTCCCACTTGGATAATTTTTGCCTTGCTTCCGGTACTGGTTGCCTCTAAATCCACGACCACGTACCGATCATTTCTAAAATTCATCATTAAAAATTATATCAAAATTTACACAATTTGACATCCATGAACTTTATTGGAAGGGTCAAGTTTCTTGCAAGTTTTTCTAAAAAATGATTGAATAGAAGTTTAGAAAAGGAGGGACATCATGAACCCATTAGATTTGTTTAATCAAGTAAAAGAGCTAATCGAGAAAAAAGATTTGGCTGCCGCAAAAACCTTTGTCGAAGAAAACAAGGACCAACTCGGTGAGTATCTTAACCAAGCACAAATTTTGATTTCAGGCTCAGAAGGAATCGGTAATCTTGTTGATAAGGTCAAAGGACTCTTCTAATCCTTAAAAGGCACCTGAAAACCTCAGGTGTCTTTTTGTATTTTCTTCATGAAGGCTGGGATATGTTGACTAATCGTGGTTGGCAGAACTACAAAATTGTCCTCAGCTAGTTCTTGGGCAATTGCTGAATGTAAATAGGTCGCTACTGTCACTCTTTCATAGAGACTAACTTGTGGAAATTGCCCTGCAAAACCAGCGATCATCCCCGCCAAAGTATCACCCATGCCACCAGTCGCCTGATAGGGACCGCCAACACCCAGCTGATAAAAATCAGCATGCCCAGCTTGCCAGATTCGAGTAGCTAGACCTTTTTGAACCAAAATCGTTCCTGAAGGAAAGCTCTTCAAAGCCTCTCCTGTTTCCTTGCTTCCTTGGGAATCCAAATCTAAGCCTGACAAGACTTGCCATTCCCTCTGGTGAGGAGTTAAAACAAGCTGGGCTTTAGGAAATTTCATTCCCGTCTTCGCAAAAATGGATAAGGCACCACCATCCAGTATGAGAGTCTGGTCTTGATTTGAATGATGAAAGACTGTTTGGAGTAGCTCTTCTCCACGCTCATCATCCACTAATCCAGGCCCAACCAAGACAACACTTGCTTTCTCCAACTGTTGCTCAAGCAATTGCTTATCGTCAAGAGCAAAAGCCATAGCCTCCGGCAGATGGCTATGTATAGCTGGAATATTCTCCTTATCCGTTGCTACTGTCACCAAGCCTGCGCCACTTTTAACAGCACCTAAGGCAGCCATAATAATCGCTCCCCCATAGGGATAAGTCCCTCCAATCAAGAGAAGACGCCCATAGTCTCCCTTATGACTAGAACGAGGACGCTCGATGATCACTTTTTTCAGTAGAGCTTGATCAATCTCTTTCATACACTACTCCTTCAACTTATCCTTACCATGTAGTACTTGATTAACCTTGGTATTCCAAGCCTGTAACCCTTCTCCCTCATAGTCTAGGTAAATCACTCTATCTTGTAATCGACTAGGAATCAAACCTTCAAAACAAGCCTTATCTTTTGAAGGAATAACACATAAATGAAGAAAGGTATCCAAATCTAAACTATCTCTTACCTTCGCAACATGATAGCCATCAAAGATATAACCTGGCGCTTGAATTAATTCTTCATACAGAAAATGAAAACTAACGCCAGGAATGAACTTTTCTTGCAATTCCTCCTCAGACGGTGCCCGTCCTAACAAACGCTCCATAGCGAGTCGGTAACCCGAAGTCGTATTAGACCATCCAAACATGATATAGTCAAAATAGTCTGCTGGATCAGAAGCTGCATTACGACTATCTGTAACTAGTTCAGCCCCACTTTTACCAAATACTTTTACCGCCGACATGAGTTTTCCAGTATGAAAAATAGCCTGAGCCACCTCAACCGTACAAGTATGACTACAATAATTTGAAGTAACCAACTTCCTCTGAATATCATAGGTAGAAGCTACAAGCCGATGACTTGGTCTGTAGGGAGGAAAAAAGCTATGCACTTGCAAGTAATCATGAATTTGTATATTTAATTCATGATTCTTACATTCCACAATGGTCTGACGATGATGGTCCTGTTCGTAAGCAATAAACTTTGCTAGCTTCTCCAATTCCCATTCTTTAATCTGAGGATAGTTTTCAAGAGCAAATTGATAGATTCCATCCCACTGGAGACTATAATCTGCATTACAAACTTGTACAATCATGGTCCTTCTCCTCACATTCTCTTACTTTCATTATACACCTCACTACCCAATTAATAAAGGAGAAGACTATGCTATCTTCTCCTTCTTTTATAATGATTTGCTTTTTCAGAGTTGCGAGTTTTCAACCTTACTTTTCTTTACGTTTAACTGTTAGTAGAGCTACTGATAAAACAAGACTGAGACTTGCTAGGAAGGCAGCTGTATCAGATCGACTTTCACCTGTTTCTGGAAGTCTTGCTGAATCTACTTTCTCTGAAGCATTTTCAAAGTTTTCTCCATTAACTGCTGGCCCATGAGCTTGTTCTACTGGTTTTACTGGTTCTTGGTTTTGTTCTTTATAGACAATCGCATAAAGTCCTAGATCTTTAGTGACAAATTCAACCATGTCACCTACAAGCGTCACCTTTTGAACCTGTAAGCCTTGATCTAAGCTCATGTGATAAACTCCTTGAACCTGTCCCTTGACTGGTAATCTCACTAGGACAGCGCCTTTGAGTTCAACTTCTTGGTTGTCCTTATCCAGCAATTTCACTTGATAAGCATCGTAGTGCTTACCAGCTAATTCTTGACGTAGAACCTTTTGAACTTGAAGCTTAAGGTCTTTAGATAACTCTGTAGTTAGCCCTGCTACCAGAACTCCAGTTTCCTTATCAGTCAAAATTCGAACCTCTTCGGCTGGTTTAACAAGATTTGGTGCAGGATCATTTCCAGCTGTAGCCACTGTTCCTGTGTATTCTGGCAACTCATTCTTGACAGCTTCAGCAGCATTGACGCCACCTGTAAATTCTGGGACTTCATTCTTAGCTGCCTCTACTGCATTGACA
>NZ_KV795020.1:56817-80975 GCF_001808865.1 Streptococcus sp. HMSC061D10
ATTCTTAGCTGCCTCTACTGCATTGACACCACCCTTGAATTCTGGGATTTCTACTACTGGAGCTGGATCATCGCCTACTGTGCCAACTGCCTCTGTGTATTCTGGCAATTCATTCTTAGCGGCTTCTACTGCATTGACACCACCTTCAAATTCTGGGACTTCTACTACTGGAGCTGGCTCATCACCTGCTGTCCCGATTGCATCTGTGTATTCTGGCAACTCATTCTTAGCTGCCTCTACTGCATTGACACCGCCCTTGAATTCTGGGACTTCTACCACTGGAGCTGGCTCATCACCCTTACTTGTAGTAATGGCTGGTTTGACCTTAACTTCAACAACTCGATCTTGCGCCTCTGTCGTATCCGTATGAACAGTGGTACGGTTAGATCCTAGAACCTCAACATAATCAACTCTTTCACCCTTCTTACCTTCTGAGATTACACGACGTTCATCTTGAGCTAAGTCATTGTTTTCACGAATAATTTCCTTAAATGGAATTTCAGTCTTGACAACTTCTAAACTTGGTCGTTCGAGAACAGGACTTTGGTCGCCTTCTTCAGGAACAATACGGTGACTAGGCTTAAAGTGAATACGATATTCCTTGACAAGACTACCATCCTTAGCAAGAAGACGAACAAGGCTAGGAAGGTTATCCTGACTAGACTCAACAACCGTTGTCACACCGTGACCACTTGCTTGAGCAGTCACCTGTGGTTTAGTGCCATTTAAGTTCACTGTATAATCTGAAACCGCAGGATCAAAGTTTTCCAATGCTTTTCCAGCAACCGAAATAGTCACTGAAGGAGTTTCCACATCGTTTGCTTTAGCAGGAGAGTAAGCACTAAATTCGACCATTGCTAGACCATTAGTTGTAGATTTACGAGTCATGCGTGCTCGAATAGCTGTTGTCTGAATTGGATCAAAGGTAAATTCGATTGGTTTACCAGCCACGATTTCTCCAGATGTTTTATAAGGAATTTCTTGCCAGTTTTCTGCCTTATTAAATGGATGATCCGCATTTTCTTCATAACGAGAAATGGTACTTGGTTCTGTATAGGCAGGCCCAACATATCTTTCTAATACCATTGTCGCTGGTGCGTCTGTTCCACTGTCCTTAAAGAACTGAATAGCTACTTTTCCAACAGACTGAGGTGTAATCTGACCATTCTTCTTAAAGAGAATTCCCACAGATGTTTCTTGGTCTTTCGGAGTTCGAGACCAGTTAGTCCAACGTCCATCCTCGTTAAAGTGACCATCGTTGATATAGAAAATCTTATCCCGAGAAGCTGCTTGTGTATCATTTGTAGTAGACGCAAAGGCTTTAGAATCTGTCGCATTATTGCTTGCATTCTCAGAGATAACTTGATTACCTTTTGTAACAACTGTTACTTGCATCTTGGTTGTTAAGTCTGTTCCTAGAACATGACCAAGTACTTCAAAGTTACCTTCTTGGGCAGTCGCATGTTCTGGAACTGCATCCCATTGGACAGCAAGGTTAGCTTTAACCCAGCCATCTTGTGATGGATAGTAGACTGTTACTTCGGCAGGCAATTGAAGTTGATCGCCAACATTCAAGGTCTGGGCACTATTTTCCGCAGCTACTGGTTGTGTTGACTCTTTTTCGTCATCACGGAAGATACGATATTCTTTAAGAACAGTTCCATCCTCAGCTTTCAAAATAAGACGTGTCGCACCTTTTTCACTTGTTGCAGGAACAACCGTTACCAAACCGTTGTTGCTGGCTGTGGCAGTGATTTCCTTGCTTGCTTGAGGAATATAATAATCTGTCTTAGATGGATTGAAATGTTCGAGCTTCTTACCATCTACTTGGATAGAAATTTCTGAGCTGGTAGCACTTGGAACCTTACTTCCTAAGATAGTGATTTCTGTTAAACCAACACCAGCCTTTCCATCAGCCTTCTTCATACGCATACGAACAGCATAAGTTTCAACCTTGTCAAATGTAAAGTGGTTAGTTTGGCTTGCGGATAATTGTCCTGGAGCTTTGAGATGTTCAACTTCCTTCCAGTTGGCAGCATTGTTGAATGGATGCTTGGTATCTCCTTGAGCATGATTGACATCGTTTGGAAGATCTGGAACTTCTTGACCAACATAATATTCGATGACATATTCTTTTGGAAGTCCGATAGCTCCGTCTGTGTAGAAATCAACGGAAAGATTATCGACAAATCGTTTGGTCAAATCACCTGAATTACCAAACAAGATAGACGCCCAATCATTATCTGTACCTGTTTGCCATGTAGTCCATCGATTCTTAACATCTGTATTGGCTCTTGAAACTGTCAAGTCGTTCAAAGTATTAGCCGAATCATCCCCACCCGTATTGGATACAATAGCAGCTGGCAATTGAGAACCAGTCCACTGTTTAGAGATATTATTTCCAGCAACAACTTGACTAGAAACACGGACATGGGCCTTGGTAGTCAAATGGCTACCCACTAATTGACCCTTGATTTCATAGATGCCTTCAGTCTGACTAAAGTTCTCAGGAACCTTGTCCCAAAGGACATCTTTATAGACAGTTGTTCCATTAGAATGGTAAGCACGTACGTTAGCTGGCAATTGAACAGTTTCACCCTTAGGTAGTGTTAAACTGATTTCTTCTGCAACCTGCAAACCTTCAACAGTTACATTTGCTAAAGCTTCAATATCTGTACCTTCGACATGACCTTTAAGGGTAAAGCTATGATAGTAACCAAGTTCTTTGGCATCTACCTTGTCCCAAGTTACAGCTACCTTACGAGGCAAGCCCTTATCAAATTCTGCTCCGATTTGATCAGGCAAATTCGGTTGCTGATTGATATCTGTAGAGATAGAAACAGGATGTAGCTTGACAATTTTCTTGTCTACTGTATTTTCTTTTATCACAAGTTCAGTTGCTACAGACTGAGTCTTATCAGTTTGATTGTCAATACGAGGAGTGAGGGTTACACTACCTTTCTTGTAAAGAAGCAAGTTCTGACCATTCACCTCAAGATGACCACCATCAGCTGACTTAACTTCCAAATGGATATCTGACGCTGAAAATTCAGTTTGTGTACCATCTTCATAGTGCCCAATGACATGATAAGGGAGAACTTGGTCTTCTGTTGCAGTCTCTTTTCCTTCAACGCTTACTTCCAAGCGTGTCAAGGCAGGCGCTTCTTTTACAAACTGAATCAAATAAGTTTGAACTAAATCGCCCTTCTGGTCACTCAAAAATACAGAAGCCTGATAATCATTAGCTACTGAAGCTTGTTGAACAGTTACTTGGTAGCCAGTAGTTTGTGCTCCAACACTTGGGATTTTAGCAGTATAAGGAAGGGATACTCGGTAGTAGGTCTTTCCAGGCTCAAAGTTTTCAAGAGACTTGTCACCAACCGTGAGACCTGTAACAGTACTTTCTGTTTCCTTATCACTAGCGATAAAGGTTGCCGTAACCTCGTAGTCATTGCCTTCCAATTTACCAGTTGCTTCAGTACGTCCACCTTCTTTTGTCAAGGCAGATGGATCTTTCAAAGTCCAAGAAACGACATTCGCATCAACCAAGTTACCATCTGACAAAACAGCCGTTACAGTTTTATCCAAATCTTCTGCTGCTGTTCCCACTGGGACTGTTGCTACCTTAGGCAACCACTTATCGAGTGCAACCACCTTAACAAGGGCTTCAGCCTTAGCTTCAATTCCTTCCACACTACCTAGGACTTTTTTCTCACCAGCACTTGCAAGGAGATCTTCTGGAATATCCCAAGTCACAGCTTTTTCTTCAACACTACCATCGCTATAAATAGCTGTCACGGTTTCTGGCAATTTAGGATCTTCGCTGACATCAGTTCTTGCCTTAACAGGAGCAAAAGAGACAAAGTGACGGTTTTCTTTCTTACCTGAAACAGTTGTGACTGTTGCTTGATCAGAAGCTAAACCTGCAGAATCTGCAAAGAGGGTAAATTTCCCTTCTTTTTCAGTGGATTTAACAATGACAACACCTTTACCATTGAAGGCTTTTCTCTGCCATGTGCCATCTTTCTGAGCTTTGTAGCGTTCACGGCTAGCTTGTTCCCCATTATCCACACCGACGATCTGACCTTGCCCATGAAGATTGAAATGAACAAGATTATTAGCAGTTGGAACGACATTGCCATCTTCATCAACGATTTCATAATGGATATAAGACAAATCTTTTCCGTCTGCAGTGATGACATGTTCTTCCTTGGTGAGTCGAACTCTAGCTGGCTCCCCTGCTGTTGTCACACTATCACGCGCAATCTCTTTGCCATTTTCATCACGAGCAATAGCAGTTAAGGTACCTGGTTTATAGTCAACCAACCACTCAAGATATAATTCACTTGGTTTAGCTCCCTCGTGATAAGGGCGCCCATCTTCAGTTGTTTTCTTAACAAATTCTTTCTTACCAAGGGACTCGTTGTTCAAGAACAATTCTACGCTAGCAGCATTTGAGAAGGTCCGAACTGGAACCTTGCCATTGATGAGCATATTACGTTCCTTGAGCGTTTCTTCTGTCCAATTCCAGTGAGGCATGATACGAACAGTTGGTTTTTCTTTGGCACTATACCATTCACTGCGATAGAGATAGAAATCATTCTTAGGCAAGCCTGCCGTATCAATGATACCAAAATAAGAGCTTTTTACTGGTGTATTATCTTGGTTATGCCATGGTGTAGGTTCACCGATATAGTCAAAACCAGTCCAGATGAACTGACCTGCATAGCCAGCACGATCACGGTCAAAAGTCCAAGATTCAGTAGCTGTTCTACCCCAGGCTACACGGTCATTACCATAGTCTGATTGTTCATAGTGACGATTTGGGCGATTGTCGTGCCAGAGTAAATGAGCAGGATCAAAATAAGAATCTCGAGTTCGAGTCGCTGAAGAGGTTTCAGAACCATAAATCAACCAATCTGGATGCGCTTTACGAACTGCATCATAATTCCGTTCCCCATAGTTCATACCAACAGCATCCATGATTGCTGCCAATTCTAAGAACAAGCCGCTTGATCTACTACTGAATTTGTTTTCACCCATGGTCACATAGCGTTCTGTATCGATAGCTTTGATGACAGCTTTCAAACGCTTGGCTATTTCTAGTGAACGAGCACCACCATCAGCCTCATCTACCTCATTACCGAGTGACCACATGATGATTGAAGGATTATTTTTATCTCGTTCAACCATGGTTCTAAGATCAAAATCAGACCATTTTTCACCCTTCTTGGCTTCTGGGTGAGTTGCATCTTGGTCAAAGAAACGTCCATAGTCATAAGTTTTCTTGCCACGATACCAAGTATCAAAGGCTTCTTCTTGCACCAAAAGTCCTAAATTTGCTGCAGCGTCGAGCAACTGTGGACTTGCTGGATTGTGGGTTGTACGGATAGAGTTAACTCCCATATCTTTCAGGAGTTTTAATTTACGATAGGTTGCCTTATAGTTTTCTTCTGCCCCCAAGGCACCGTTGTCATGGTGGATACTAACTCCATGGAATTTCATTCTCTCACCGTTCAAAGAGAATCCTTCTTTGGCTGTCCAGTTGAAATAACGATAACCAAAGGTATCTTCTGTCACATCAACTAGCTTACCTTCTTTATAAACCTTGGTTTTCAGAACATAGAGCTGAGGATGGTAGCTTTTGGTTGTCCAGAGAGTTGGCTTATTAACCAAAATCGTTTGCTTAAAGTCAGCTGTCTCATTTCCTGCTAGACTCTTAGTTACAGAACGAACCAAATCTGAAACAGCCTTACCTTCCTTAGTAAAAATCTGTTGCTCCACAAATACCTTGGCTAAAGTTTTGGCAGTATTTTTGATCTTGCTTTGGATTTGTGTTTCAACGTTGCCATCTTTTTGTTCAGCTAGTTTTGGAGTTGTGATATGATTTCCATTTTCAGCTACCTGCACCTTGTCGCGATAGCTCAGAGTTACATCGCGATAGATACCACTTCCTGAGTACCAACGACTACTTGGTTGCTTATTTGTAACTTGGACAGCAATGGTATTTTCACTACCATCTTTATTTAAAAATTCAGTAATATCGTATGAAAAATGATTGTAACCACTTGGATAATGACCGACAAATTTGCCATTGACATAGACTTTGGAGTCCATGTAGACACCATCAAAGTTGATCCGAACATCCTTATCCTTAGCAGCTTCGTCAACCGTGAAGGTCTTGCGATACCAGGCAGTACCCCCGTTTAATTGACCACCTTCATTTCGGGCAGGAGACTTGTGGTCAAAATCAAAATAGATACTCCAGTCATGAGGAAGGTTCAACTTAGACCAGTCATGAACATCCACATCTTTCTTAGAAAAGTCACCCTGAGCGTTTAGTTTAAAATACCAGTCTTTGTTGAAATTTTGTTTTCTTTCTTCAAGGAGCTGATTTTCTTTTTCCTTCTCTTTTGTAGCTTGAGGTGATTCACTTGCAGAAGCTTTTTCTTCCTTGCTTTTATCATCCGTTACAGGTTTATTTTGATTAGATGTATCAGTATGTTCTTCTCGAACTGCTGGCTTTTCAGAACTTGCTTCTGAAATTGTAGCCTCTTTCCCATTCGCTTCAGCAGCAGGTTTTTCAGTTTTTTCAACTTTGTCTTCTTTAGGGCTGACTACTTCCGCTTCCTTTTCTTCCTTAGGACTTGTTGCCTCAGTCACCTTTTCTTCAGTTGCTGGTTTTGCGGATTCAACCGCATCATTTCCTTCTTTTTCAGTAGCGGAATCTTGTGGGCCATTTTGCTCAGCTTTTGCAATTGCTGCAGCAACCTCATCTGGAAGCTTATCTAAAGGTTGAACTTGATGAATCGTTTCCTCGCTGGGACTTGCTGCTTCGGTTTCAGCTGCTTGAGCCACCTGAAGACCAAATATACTAGCTCCAATCATAACCGAAGCCGCACCAATGGCAAATTTACGAATACTATAATGACACCGTCTTTCAAAAAATCTCTTATCCATTATTGTTCCTTTCCAATATTCTAGTAAGCGATTACATTTTACTCCAAAAAATAAACCTCCCTCTAGACGCTTACTTATTTTATCCATATAAACATTGATGCTTTTAATATATCAAAATAGTAGAGTTTTTTCAATAATTTGTAGAAGTTTTACTGTAATTTTATTAAAAGAAGTGCAAGAAAAAACAAGTTCATTTTTTAGAACTTGTTTCTTCACTATATAAAATCAATGCTTGTATTATCTATCCAAATTACGCAATGCCGCCTGATAAGTCTGCTCCATCAACATAGTAATGGTCATAGGTCCAACTCCACCAGGTACAGGTGTGATATGGCTAGCGATTGGCGCAACAGCATCATAGTCAACATCGCCACAGAGCTTGCCATTTTCATCTCGGTTCATCCCCACATCAATGATAACTGCTCCAGGTTTGACAAAGTCAGCAGTCACAAACTTAGCACGACCGATTGCTACGACAAGAATATCGGCCTTAGAAGCTACCTTGGCAAGATTGTGTGTTCGTGAGTGGGTTAAGGTTACAGTTGCATTCTTAGCTAATAACAACTGGGCCATTGGTTTACCGACGATATTTGAACGACCAATAACGACAGCATTTTTACCTTCTAAGTCAATCCCATACTCATGAAACATTTCCATAATACCAGCAGGAGTTGAAGGAATCATAACTGGGTGACCAGACCAAAGGCGCCCCATGTTGAGCGGATGAAAACCATCCACATCCTTTTCTGGATCAATAGCCAATAAAACAGCTTCTTCATCGATGTGTTTTGGTAAGGGTAACTGGACCAAAATCCCATGCCAAGCTGGATCGTGATTGTATTTGGCAATCAAGTCCAACAATTCCTCTTGGGTAATGGTCTCCGGAACTCGCACGACTTCACTTTGGAAACCTGCAGCTATCGCTGAACGTTCCTTGTTACGAACGTAAACCTGACTGGCTGGATTGTCCCCAACCAAAATAACCACCAAACCAGGAACCAAACCTGTCTCTTCTTTCAATTTCGCAGTCTTTTCAGCCAATTGTCCTTGTAGCTTGGCTGCTAAAGCCTTGCCATCAATAATCTGTGTCATGTGTTTTCTCTTTTCTAACAAATATCTTCTATTATATCAAAAAAACACTTGTCCCTCTAACACTTCTTACCTAAGAGACCTTATAGTCTGAAACTATAAGAAAAAGCCCACTTGGAGCTTTTCATGATATTCTTACAAAACCTTACTCAAGAAATCCTTAGTTCTTTGTTCTTGGGTTTGTTCAAAGACTTGCTCTGGAGTTCCATCTTCGACAACAACACCGTCAGCCATAAAGATGACGCGGTCTGCCACTTCACGCGCAAAGCCCATCTCATGCGTCACGATGACCATAGTCATTCCTGACTTAGCAAGTTCTTGCATAACTGCTAGTACTTCCCCTACCATTTCTGGGTCTAGGGCAGAAGTCGGTTCATCAAAGAGTAGGACATCTGGTTCCATGGCAAGACCACGAGCAATAGCGATACGTTGTTGCTGCCCACCAGACAAACTTTGTGGATAAGCATCTGCCTTATCTGGTAAACCAACCTTTTCCAAGAGCTCATGCGCTCTCTTCTCAGCAACTTCCTTACTTTCCCCTTTGGTCTTGATAGGAGAAAGCGTGATGTTATTCTTCACTGTCATATTGGGGAAGAGATTGAACTGTTGGAAAACCATTCCCATCTTTTCACGCATGGCAAAGAGGTCGTTTTTCTTATCTGTAATGTCTACTCCTTCAAAGATAACCTTTCCTTTTGTCGCTTCTTCGAGGAGATTCATAGAGCGAAGGAGGGTTGACTTACCGCTACCAGATGGTCCGATAATCACCACAACTTCCCCTTTTTTGATTTCAAGATCAATCCCTTTTAAAACTTCATTCTTCCCGAAGTTTTTATGAAGGTTTTCAATTTTTATAAGCGTTTCAGTCATTATTTTTTCTCTCCTTGTCCCATACGATTTTCAAAAGCTTTCAAGGCTAGTGTCAAGATAGAGGTCATAATCAAGTAGTAAAAGGCAGCAAATAAGAGTGGAGTTAAAGGCAAGTAGGTGGTTGTTGACACCGTAGTAGCTCCATTCCACAATTCCATAACACCGATTGCTGACAAGAGTGAACTATCCTTGATAATGGTAATAAACTCATTCCCCAAGGCTGGCAAGATATTCTTGATGGCCTGTGGCAAGATGACATAGCGCATGGCATTTTTAGGACGAATCCCTAGAGAGTAAGCCGCCTCTAATTGACCTTTAGGTACTGCATTGATACCAGCACGAACTGTTTCTGATACATAGGCACCACTATTCATAGAGATAATGATAATACCTGGAATCAAACGTGAAAAATCAACTCCCAAAACTCCAATCTGAATTGTCGGAGCATTGATATGCATAAGAGTAAAAGCAATCATGATCTGTACCATCATAGGTGTTCCACGGAAAATCCAAATATAAACATTGGCAAGCCAAGATATGGGCTTTATTTTCGAACGTTGAGCAAAAGCCAAGACTACCCCTAAAATTGTCCCCAAAAAGACAACCAAAACAGAGATCAAGACTGTTACAAGAGCACCATAGTTAAAATATGGCAGATATTTAGGTAAAAAAGAAAAATTCATAAATCCACTACTTTCTAATTTCTAACTTAAAACTTGTATGAGTATAACATGTTTTGAATAAAAATGCAATCTTTTTTCCTTTTATTTTCAATAAAATTTCAAAGAAAACAGAAATAGCGAGAAATCTTAGTTTTTTCTAGTCAAGTGGATACTCTTTATGGTAAAATAGTAACGATAAGAAATGGAGGAGAATCAAAATGGAATCACATTTGGTTAGAATCATCAACCGCCTAGAAGCAATGACAAAAGATGGTGGTAACTTAAAACGTAACTTTGAGCGCGAGGGAGTTGTTGTAGCTGAAGTTGCTTTTAACCATGATGAAGAAAATGGCCCAATCTTTACACTTCGTGATGTTGAAGCTCGTGAAACATATACTTTTGACAGCATCGACTTGATTGCGATGGAAATTTACGAACTTCTATACTAATAATAGATATACAGAGGTTGGGACAAAAGATCCCGACCTCACTTTTTATTAGCAATCAAACTTTGAC
Organism: Streptococcus sp. HMSC061D10; assembly: GCF_001808865.1. NCBI lineage: Bacteria > Bacillati > Bacillota > Bacilli > Lactobacillales > Streptococcaceae > Streptococcus > Streptococcus sp. HMSC061D10. The sequence continues at coordinate 66,915 of NZ_KV795020.1, forward strand.
GCGGTAGCTGATTGGACTTTTCGTTCGTCTTTTAGACTCCCAAAACTCCTAATCATCTTCGCGGGGCTGGGACTACGAAATCGAAACTTTGTCTATCGATTTCTGTCCCACCGCCTTTCACCAACGAGAATCCTTTTTGTATGACAAATAGGATTTTTTTCTTGCTATCAAAATCTTCTCCAGATTAGCGCTCTACTATTTATAGTGCTAGTATCCAATCTTTTTACTTGAATTGCCCAATAATCATGATATAATTAAATTATATACTTGTTTGACTATTTTTGACCTTTTAGATTTAGTCAAGACTAAGAAAGAAATGAGGTGGCGGTATGCTCTGTCAAAACTGTAAAATCAATGACTCAACGATTCATCTTTATACCAATCTCAATGGGCAACAAAAGCAAATCGATCTTTGCCAAAATTGCTACAAAATTATCAAAACAGATCCTAACAATAGCTTATTTAAAGGAATTACAGATTTAAACAACCGTGATTTTGATCCCTTTGGAGACTTCTTTAACGATCTCAACAACTTTAGACCTTCTTCTAATAACAACAATATCCCCCCAACTCAGTCAGGCGGTGGATACGGTGGAAATGGTGGCTATGGTTCCCAAAATCGTGGTCCTGCTCAAACACCACCACCAATTCAGGAAAAAGGACTCTTGGATGAATATGGTATCAATGTCACTGAGATTGCCCGTCTTGGAAATATTGACCCTGTAATTGGCCGTGACGAAGAGATTATCCGTGTCATTGAAATCCTCAACCGCAGAACAAAAAACAATCCTGTCCTCATCGGTGAACCTGGTGTTGGTAAGACAGCCGTTGTCGAGGGCTTAGCTCAGAAAATTGTTGACGGTGATGTTCCCCATAAGCTTCAAGGCAAAGAAGTCATCCGCTTAGATGTCGTTAGCCTTGTTCAAGGTACAGGTATCCGTGGTCAGTTTGAAGAGCGCATGCAAAAACTCATGGAAGAAATTCGTGAGCGCGAGGATGTTATTCTCTTCATTGACGAAATTCATGAAATTGTCGGTGCTGGTTCTGCTGGAGAAGGGAATATGGATGCAGGAAATATCCTAAAACCAGCTCTTGCACGTGGCGAACTCCAACTGGTTGGTGCTACTACCCTCAATGAATATCGCATCATCGAAAAAGATGCTGCCCTTGAACGTCGTATGCAACCTGTCAAAGTTGATGAACCAACTGTGGAAGAAACCATTATTATCCTTAAAGGCATTCAAAAAAAATACGAAGATTACCATCATGTTCACTATACTGATGGGGCTATCGAAGCGGCCGCTACCCTTTCTAACCGCTACATCCAAGATCGTTTCTTGCCAGACAAGGCCATTGACCTTCTAGATGAAGCTGGTTCAAAAATGAACTTAACCTTGAATTTTGTAGATCCTAAAGTCATCGACCAACGCTTAATCGAAGCAGAAAATCTCAAGGCACAAGCAACCCGCGATGAAGATTTTGAAAAAGCAGCCTACTTCCGTGACCAGATTGCCAAATACAAGGAAATGCAAAAGACCAAGGTAACGGATCAGGATACCCCAATCATCAGCGAAAAGACGATTGAACACATCATCGAGCAAAAGACTAATATTCCAGTTGGTGATTTGAAAGAAAAAGAGCAATCTCAACTCATCAACCTAGCAGATGACCTCAAGGCTCATGTTATTGGTCAAGATGATGCAGTTGATAAGATCGCTAAGGCTATCCGTCGTAACCGTGTTGGACTCGGTACTCCAAACCGTCCAATCGGTAGCTTCCTCTTTGTTGGTCCTACTGGTGTCGGTAAAACAGAACTTTCTAAACAACTAGCTATCGAACTCTTTGGCTCTGCTGACAGCATGATTCGCTTTGATATGAGTGAATACATGGAAAAACACAGTGTGGCTAAACTCGTCGGTGCCCCTCCAGGATACGTAGGCTATGATGAAGCTGGTCAATTGACTGAAAAAGTTCGTCGTAACCCCTACTCACTGATCCTCTTGGATGAAGTTGAAAAAGCCCATCCAGATGTTATGCATATGTTCCTTCAAGTCTTGGATGATGGTCGTTTAACGGATGGGCAAGGTCGTACCGTTAGCTTTAAAGACGCTATCATTATCATGACCTCAAATGCAGGTACAGGTAAGGCAGAAGCTAGTGTTGGATTTGGTGCTGCTCGTGAAGGTCGTACCAACTCAGTCCTTGGGGAATTAGGCAACTTCTTTAGCCCCGAATTCATGAACCGTTTTGATGGTATTATCGAATTCAAGGCTCTCAGCAAGGAAAATCTCCTTCAAATCGTCGACCTCATGCTAGATGATGTTAATCAACGTCTCTCAAGTAATAATATCCATTTAGATGTAACAGATAAGGTTAAAGAAAAACTTGTAGACCTTGGTTATGATCCAAAAATGGGAGCTCGTCCACTACGTCGTACCATTCAAGACTATATCGAAGATGCAATCACGGACTATTACCTTGAAAATCCAAGCGAGAAAAACCTCAAGGCTGTCATGACTAGCAATGGTAAAATCATGATTAAATCAAAAAATAAATTGGAAACAGTTGACTCAAATGACTAATTCCACATACTAAAAGAATGTTCTTACTTGACAGTAAGAGCATTCTTTAATATGATAGAAAGAAAGCGCACACATAAAGGAGAAATTTATGACAAATCCAACCTTTGGAGAAAAAAAAGAGGGTGTAACCTACAAAACTAGATATGGTGTTTATGCAGTCATCCCTGACTCAGCACATGAAAAGATTATCCTCGTTCAAGCTCCAAATGGTGCATGGTTCTTGCCTGGTGGCGAGATTGAAGCAGGTGAAGATCATTTTGAAGCTCTCAAACGAGAACTGATTGAAGAATTAGGTTTTACAGCTGAGATTGGCACTTATTATGGACAAGCAGATGAGTATTTCTATTCCAGCCATCGTGATACTTACTACTACAATCCAGCCTATCTCTACGAAGCTACTTCTTATCAAGAAATCCAAAAACCTTTGGAGGACTTCAATCATCTAGCTTGGTTCCCAATCGATGAAGCCATTGCTAACTTAAAACGTGGCAGTCATAAATGGGCAATTGAAGCTTGGAAAAAACAGCATCAAGTTTAAATTAACTTTTCCAATTTTTCCAAAAAGTGCTATAATAGAAATAGAAACACAGGAGGAAAGCCTATGAAGCTCATCAACACTACTAATTCTCACTCAAACCTTGTTAAAAGCCAACTGGAGAGTACCGACGCTACACTCGTAGAAGTCTACTCTGCAGGCAACACTGATGTTATCTTTACTCAGGCACCGCTTCATTATGAAATCCTCATTTCCAATAAACATCGTGCTATCCGCGAACAAGAAATAGAAAAAATCCAAGAATTTTTCTTGAATCGCAAGATCGAAAAGCAAAATATCGATGAAGCTAATATCAAGACCCTCTACTCTGAAAAATTGATTGAAATCTCAATCCCAACAAAATAAAACTTAGCTATATTTGGACAACACTCTAAAATTCTAACTTTTTAGAGTGTTCTTTGTCTGTCTGATCCTATATTCTAGAATCAGATTCAGTGTTACAGAAAGAATTTTCTAACAATCCTTCAACTTACTAAATTTGGTAATATTTTTGTAATAACTCGGTACTTTAATCAAAAAAATAGCAAATTCTACTATCATTGTTTTGTAACATTAAAAAAGGAGCTCATAAATGGAAAAATTAATATACAGAAAAGCCAGGCTAGACGAATACCAAAAAATTGGAAAAGTAGTAGCCGACAGCTTCTTTGATTATCCATTTTTAACTCTAATCATAGATGATCTCAAGAAACCTGAAAACTATCCTGCTTTTTTAGAACTATTAGAAAGTCTCCTTACTCGCCTCTATATCAAAGAAGAAACCTGTTTAGTAGCTGAACAAGACGGAGAAATCCTAGCTGTCGCCTTATTACAACAAAATGATTTTTCTGTCCTATCTTACTTGCTAAATGGTGTCATAAAACTGTTTCGCTACATTAGCCCACGAAATTTTTTGAAGTATCTTGATTTAGTAGACCGTTCCGAAGAACATTTGAAAAAATCTAATAGCTTTGACTGGTATTTGATGCTCCTTGCAGTTAATTCATCCGTTAAAGGACAAGGAGTGGGCAGTGCTTTTCTTAGAGACGCAGTCGAGCCTTATGTCAAATCCAAGGGCTGCAAGCGCTTAGGGCTCATTACCAGTACAGAAAAAAATGTTCCATTCTATAAAAAGAATGATTATGAATTGCTAGATTTTATGGAGTTAGAGTACGGGACTAAGTCTATTGGAAACTGGGCTTTTTTAAAGACTATCAATAAATAACTAAAAAAGGAGTTGAAATCAACTCCTTTTTACTTTATTTAACTGCTTCTTTCAAGGCATCAACCTTGTCCAAGCGTTCCCATGGAAGATCGATATCTGTACGTCCCATGTGTCCATAAGCCGCTGTTTGACGGTAGATTGGACGTTTGAGATCAAGCATTTGGATGATTCCTGCTGGACGAAGGTCAAAGATTTGACGTGCTGCTTTTTCAAGCTTGCTTTCAGCTACTGTTCCAGTACCAAAAGTATCGATACGAACAGATACAGGTTGAGCTACACCAATGGCATAAGCCAATTGCACTTCTGCTTTCTTAGCAAGACCTGCTGCAACGATGTTTTTTGCAATGTAGCGAGCTGCATAAGAAGCTGAACGGTCAACCTTAGTCGCATCCTTACCAGAGAAGGCACCACCACCGTGGCGTGAGTATCCGCCATAAGTATCCACGATGATCTTACGACCAGTCAAACCTGAGTCTCCTTGAGGTCCTCCGATAACGAAACGACCAGTTGGATTGATGAAGAATTTAGTCTCATCATCAAGATAAGAAGCTGGAATGACTTCTTTGATAACCTTGTTAATCACATCTTCATGAATTTGTTCATTGCTCACTTCTGGATCGTGTTGAGTTGAAATAACGACTGTATCCACGCGCACTGGCTGGTCATTTTCATCATATTCAACAGTAACTTGAGATTTAGCATCTGGACGAAGATAACTAATTTCACCAGACTTACGAAGCTCTGCTAAACGACGAACCAACTTATGGCTGAGTGAGATTGGCAATGGCATGAGTTCTTCAGTTTCATTAACCGCAAAACCAAACATGAGACCTTGGTCTCCAGCTCCAATCAAGTCAAGTGGATCTTGATCAGCATTTCCACGAACTTCCAAGGCTTCATTAACACCTTGGGCGATATCAGGAGATTGTTCTACCAATGATGGGTGAACTCCTACGGTCTCAGCTGAGAATCCATACTCAGTGTTGGTATAGCCAATCTCTGCAATCGTATCACGAACCACTCGGTTAATATCGACATAAGCATTGGTTGAAATTTCACCGAAAACATGTACTGAACCAGTATAAACAGCTGTTTCAGCAGCAACGTGCGCCTCTGGATCTTGCTCTAAAATAGCATCCAAGATAGCATCTGAAATTTGGTCTGCAATCTTATCTGGATGCCCCTCAGATACAGATTCAGACGTGAATAATTTACGTTCTGACATAAAAATGTCCCCCCTTAAAAAATATTCGTTATAGAGTTACAAAGTACTGGTAGAGAATCGATAAACGACCTTCACTACCACCTTATCGGGACCATATAACCTAACTATTATAACACGAATCTTTAAAAAATACTCGTATGATTACTATTTTTCTTAATTGGAAAATGTTTTCTAATCTCAACCAAATAAAAACTCTTAAAGTGGATAGGATTTCCAACTTCAAGAGATTTCTTAAAAACTAATTATTTTCTAGATAAAACTCAAAACGTTCTCCGACGTATTGGCTCTTTACATACTCAAAAGCTGTACCGTCATCAAAGTAAGAAACCTGAGTCAGTCCTAAAATAGCATGCCCCTTTTCTACTTCCAAATAATGAGCAATCTTTTCCTTGGCTAAGCGAGCATAAATAGTCTGGTGAGATTTCCCAATCCGATAACCATGTTTCTGTAAGGTTTGAAAGAAATGCTTGGTTACTTCTTCTTTCTTAAAATTTTTGATAAATTTCTCAGGTATAGAAGCCACCTCGTAGACCACAGGAACTTGATCTGCATAACGAACACGTTCCATCCGAATAATATTTTCAGTGGCCTTGATCCCTAATTTTTCAACTTCTTGCTCATTAGGAATAGTCCGACGATAGGAAATCAGATGACTCGATGGTGTTTTCCCCTGAGCCTTCACAATTTCCGTAAAACTGGTCGTTCCACGCATTTTTTCCTGAACACGAGTACTAGAAACAAAGGTCCCGCTACCCACACGACGCTCCAAAACTCCTTCCTCGACCAAAAGGGAGATAGCTTGACGCAGTGTCATACGGCTAACCTCAAATTCCTCAGCTAAGTCTCTCTCGCTTGGGAGTCTCTCTCCAATTTTCCAATTTCCCTCATCAATACCTTTTTTGATTTGGTCGTGAATTTTCATATAAGCTGGTAACATGCTTGCTCACTTCTTTTCTTTATTTTTTCCATTGTACCCTATCTCATGGGGAAAAGTCAAACTGCACTTGTTTGGTTGGTAATTCTGGGTCATTTATGATAGAATATTCAAGAAGATATTTCTTTTAAGAAAGGGAAAAGATGACCAACATTTCAACTGATTTGCAAGATGTCGAAAAGATCATCGTACTGGACTATGGTAGCCAGTATAACCAACTTATCTCACGTCGTATCCGTGAGATTGGTGTCTTTTCAGAACTAAAAAGTCACAAGATTTCTGCTGACGAAGTCCGCGCTATCAATCCTATCGGGATTGTACTTTCAGGTGGTCCAAACTCTGTTTACGAAGAAGGATCATTTGATATTGATCCAGAGATTTTTGAACTTGGAATTCCAATTTTAGGAATCTGCTACGGTATGCAGCTATTGACTCACAAGCTTGGTGGTAAGGTTGTTCCTGCAGGTGACGCTGGTAACCGTGAATACGGACAATCCACTCTTACTCACACTGAGTCTGCTCTTTTTGCTGGTACTCCAGATGAGCAACTTGTCTTGATGAGCCACGGGGATGCTGTTACTGAAATTCCAGCTGACTTTATCCGTACTGGTACATCAGCTGACTGTCCATACGCATCTATTGAAAATCCAGATAAGAAAATCTACGGTATCCAATTCCACCCAGAGGTTCGTCACTCAGTTCACGGTTATGATATCCTTCGTAACTTCGCCTTGAATATCTGTGGTGCCAAAGGCGATTGGACTATGGATAACTTCATCGAGATGCAAATCAAACAAATCCGTGAAAAAGTTGGAGACAAACGTGTTCTCCTCGGACTTTCTGGTGGTGTTGACTCTTCTGTTGTTGGGGTTCTTCTCCAAAAAGCAATTGGAGATCAATTGATCTGTATCTTTGTAGACCACGGTCTTCTTCGTAAAGGAGAAGCTGACCAAGTTATGGATATGCTTGGTGGTAAGTTTGGTTTGAACATTGTCAAAGCAGACGCTGCTAAACGTTTCTTGGATAAACTTGCTGGTGTATCTGATCCTGAACAAAAACGTAAGATTATCGGTAACGAGTTTGTATATGTCTTTGATGATGAAGCAAGCAAACTAAAAGATGTGAAATTCCTTGCGCAAGGTACTCTTTATACAGACGTTATCGAGTCAGGTACGGATACTGCTCAAACTATTAAATCTCACCACAACGTTGGTGGACTTCCAGAAGACATGCAGTTTGAACTCATCGAACCACTCAACACTCTTTACAAGGATGAAGTTCGTGCTCTTGGTACTGAACTTGGTATGCCAGACCACATCGTATGGCGCCAACCATTCCCAGGACCAGGTCTTGCTATCCGTGTCATGGGTGAAATCACTGAAGAAAAACTTGAAACAGTCCGCGAATCAGACGCTATCCTTCGTGAAGAAATCGCTAAAGCTGGTCTTGACCGCGACATTTGGCAATACTTCACTGTTAACACTGGCGTTCGTTCAGTAGGTGTTATGGGTGACGGTCGTACTTATGACTATACCATCGCTATCCGTGCTATCACTTCTATCGACGGAATGACAGCTGACTTCGCTAAGATTCCATGGGAAGTTCTTCAAAAAATCTCAGTTCGTATCGTAAACGAAGTTGACCACGTTAACCGTATCGTCTACGATATTACAAGTAAACCACCTGCAACTGTTGAGTGGGAATAGAGTAAATAAGTTAAAAAAAGCCTAGAAATCAATATTTCTAAGGCTTTTTATTTTACTTTGATAACATCTTAACAACTAAAAATCTTAATCTTTTCCCACTGCTAAAAACTTTTAACAATTTTGGTACTTTCTTAATTGAACTTTATAGCGTTCCTCTCACTACTCTGCTATTATCGAACAAGCCTGAACTACAGTAGGAAGTATCATTACACTCAATCTCACAGAACTGATCTTAATGTTAAGGAATATCCTTTTCATTGCTCAAAAAAACAGTAAAACCGACTTGGTTCTACTGTTTCAATCTTAAAACGTTTGACGCTTAGCTTTTCGCTCTGCACGTCCACGGGCACGACTTTCTGCTCGCTTGGCTTTGCGACGTTTTTCATCGACAGCCCACTGGATTTTCTTCTTATATCCTGGTTTGACTTTTTTCTTTTTCTTTTTAACCAAGCCAATCATTTCAATGTCCAGTTTTTCCTGTTTCTTTTCACGATTAGCACGACGATCGCGGTCATAGGTATCTTGGAATTCTCCGTCTTTAACCACCTTAGGTACAAACTTAATTCCTAATTTCTCTAACTCACGAATATCAGAGTCGTCACTAGGCTGGTAAAGGGTAATGGCTGTACCAGGCAGACCATTACGTCCAGTTCGTCCAACACGGTGGACAAAGAAGGACAAGTCTTGTGGAATGGCATCATTGATAACATGGCTGACACCTTCAATATCAATCCCACGCGCAGCCAAATCAGTCGCAACTATGTACTCAAAATCAAGGTTCTTGACCTGATTCATGATCCGTTTGCGTTCACGAGGTGCAATATCTCCATGAATCTTAGTAACCTTCAAGCCTTGGGCTGTTAAATATGTATGCAATTCATCTGCACGAGTCTTAGTATTGACAAAAATCATGGCTAGATATGGTTGCATGACTTGAGTCAATTCATAAATCTGGGCATTCTTATCACGACCTTTAGTAGAAATCAACCAGTTATCAATGGTATCTGAGATAACTGTTTTGGTCTTGATTTTTTCCATAACTGGATTAGACAAGTATTTTTTCAAGAATGGTTGCAGTTTTTGTGGAATAGTCGCTGAAAAGACCATAAACTGCAAGTCTTTCGGAAGACTTCCCGCAATCTTATCAACTGTTTCCAAGAATCCCATATCCAAGGTCATGTCGGCTTCATCGACTACAAAGGTCTTAGCCTTGTGAATCGCAAGATCACCAGATTTTACCAAATCATAGATACGACCTGGTGTTCCGATAACAATATGGGGCTGATTGCTTGCCAGTTTTTCAATCTGACGGGCCTTGTCTGTACCACCAACATAGTTAACAACACGAATTTCTACTTCTGAATGGCCTGCAATTTGACGAGCAGCTTGGTAAATCTGAGTCGCCAATTCACGACTTGGAGCTGTGATAACGGCTTGCACACTGTCGCTCTCTTCATCCAACTGTTGGAAAATTGGAAGCAAGAAAGTATGAGTCTTTCCTGAACCTGTTTTTGATTCACCAACCAAGTCTCGACCAGCCAAGACAATAGGAATCAACTTATCCTGCACCTCGGTAGGAGTCGTAAACTTCAACTCCTCCAAAGCTTCTTCTATATATTTTTTAAATTTAAATTTCGTAAATGACATAATATCCTCAATTCTATCTATCTACTCATTATACCACATTTTGATGCATTTCAGTTAAACTTTCGGTTTGGATAATCACTCCGAAATGTAAAAACATACCCGATTAAAGGCAAGAAAAATACTCTCTGTCCATCCTAAACAAAGAGTATTAGATTTTTACGTAAGCTTCCACTCTTTCCTTAGCCAATCACAAAAATGTTGATAGCGTTGATCGAGAGCTTCATGATGCCCATATGCATCAAAGGTGGAATATGTTGAGGGAACTGCTTCCGAAATCAGATCATGAAGTTCCCTTGCAAAAAGAGGAGCCTTAGACAGGCGGTTGGAATGATTGGAACCTTCTGTCTGACCATTTTGCAGATAAATAAGGCTTTGGCTCTGTATCAAGTCATGTTCCCTGCAAAAGTCTATAAAGTCTGGATACCAGAAGGAACCACAGATAGAAAAGATACAGGTCACAGGAAGATGATTACTATAAAGACTATAGACAGCAGCAAGCCCCCCCAGTGAATAGCCTCCATAAGCAATCCTACTTTCATCAATCAAGTAGTCTTTTTTTAGAGCTGTTAGAATTCCTTGAAAGAGCTTCTGATGATAGTCGTCTCCCTTCCCACCAAAATCTGGAGCCCCTTCTTTCAAAGCCTTAGACTGCCAGGGTGTAAAGTCATTCAAGCGATTTTCTGGAACCAAACCCACTAAAATCACAGATTGGGACAGGTATGATAAATAATCCAGTTCCCCATCGTTTAAGAGCACAACTGGGTAGGCTTGTTTAGAATCATAGTTTGAAGGAAGGCTGACCCTAACCTGAATCCCTTCCCAGTTAAACTCCTTATTTCTTGATAAAGTCATTGATTTTTTCAAGGGAATCAATCACTGCTGGACCGTAGTCCATCAACTCATCGTAAGAGATGGTCATGATTTTTTGATTCTTGATTGCTGGTACATTTTCCAAAACAGCATTTGCCTTCATCAAATCCACTGCTTTTTCATCCAACTTTTGATTGCGGTCGCTGGTTACATAGATAATCAACTCTGGATCCATTGATACTAGATTTTCCAATGTCAAGCCAGATGTTCCTGTTGCGACATTTGTATAACCAAGTTGGTTGAGCAAACTTTCTTGAAGGGCTGACTTGTAGGCACCGAAGGTTTCATCGTTATAAGCAACCATAATCAAAGCTTTTTTCTTTTCACCCTGTGTTTCTGGGTTGGCTTTTTTAACCGCATCGATTTTAGCTTGCAATTGCTCTGCGTATTGGTTTGCCTTGTCTTGGACATTGAAAATGGTACCAAGATTCTTCACGTCTTCTACGATATTTCCCAAATCCTGTTGGATAGTTGAAAGTGAGGCTTTTTGCGTATAAACAGGGATTTTATTTTCATTCCAAGCACTGATAGTTCCCATTGACTTTTCAGAGAACATCATGTTTCGTCCCATCAAGGCATCTGGTTCATAAGAAAGAACCGTTTCTTGTGAGACAGATTTTTTATCGCCAATGTGAGGGATGGCTTCAATGGCATCCTTGTATTTACCAGTTACAGCATTATCAGGGTTGAGCATGCCGGCAATTTTATCCTTCAAACCAAGTTCAAGTAGGATTTCAGTTGTTGAAAGATTGTTGGTGATGACCTTTTCAGGAGCCTTTTCAAAGACTTGTTCGACTTCATTTCCTTTGGCATCGTATGTTTTGATGGTTACAGGATAGCTGGTTTCTGTATTAGCTTTTTGACTTATCTCTGCGCTTGATTGTGTGGTAGCTTTTTCTGTTGTACTATTTCCACAAGCTGCTAAAGTTAAAGTAGCTACTGTTAGGAGCAAAATACTGAGTGATTTTTTCATGTTTGTTTTCCTTTTCATTTTTTATAAATAGTGAATCATGGCTTGCTGGTCTTCCGTCCAAGTAACCCTACTTTGGACGCCATAGACAGCCTGCAAAGACTCAGGAGTGATGGTCTCTTTTGGAGTCCCTTGGTAAACAATCTCTCCTTCTTTCATTAGATAGAGATAGTCTGAATAACGACAAGCTAGCTGAATATCGTGTAATACTGCTAGTACATTGATATTAAGATGTTTGACAATGGTTAACAAGTCTAGCTGGTACTTGATATCCAAATGATTGGTCGGTTCGTCTAAGAGTAAAAGTGTCGGTTCTTGAGCTAAGGCGCGTGCCAACAAAACCCGCTGCTTCTCTCCTCCTGACAGAGAAGAGTAGAGTCGATTTCTCTTTTCGAACATATCTACCTTAACCAGAGCATCCTCAACCAAGACAAAGTCTTTTTCTTTTTCCTTCTGTAAGAAAGCGAGATGGGGTGTTCTGCCCAGCATGACAATTTCCTCAACCCTACAATCAAATTGTAACTGATTAAACTGCGTGACAACTGCCATCTGCCTTGCCGTTTCCTTGACACTCATTTGTTCCAAGGGTTTTCCATCTAGAGAAATCAAGCCTTGATCAGGCTTTTCCTGTCGATAGAGGAGTTTCAGCAAGCTAGTCTTCCCACTTCCATTGGGTCCCAAAATGGTATGAAATTGCTTGCCCTCCAGTTTGAGCGAGACTCCTTTGAGAATCTTTTTTTCTCCGATTCCAAAGTGAATATCCTGGCACATTAAATCCATATCAGATCTTCACCTCCCCTCGTCTACTTCCAACCATGTAGATAAAGAAAGGGGCACCTACTAGGGCTGTAAAAATCCCAATCGGCAGCTCAGCATTTTGAATCAAGACACGAGCAAGGACATCTGCCCAAACAACAAATAGTGCGCCGAGCAAAGTAGCTATCGGAAAAAGTCTTCTGTAATTTGTCCCCACCAAGCTTCGTGCCAAATGAGGTGTGATGAGACCAACAAAACCAATAATCCCACAAGTCGACACCAAGATTGCTGTCATTATAGCCACAATCGTCACATAAAGATACCAGTAAAAACGTAGGGGAATCCCTAAGGTCAAAGCCGCCTCATCACCCATCATCATGGCATTAAAAACACGATATTGGGTAGAGAAAAATAAAAAAGCAATTCCCACGATTATAGTTGGCAAGGTTAAGTGAGCCCAGGAAGTCCCCGCTAAAGAACCCATGGTCCAAAACTTGATGGTCATGACACTATCAGCATTAGCGCCAATTGAGATAATAAAGTTTGAAAAAGCCAAAAATAGTGCATTCACAACTGTCCCTGATAAAATCAGGCTTGAAGTTGTCATCCTGCCTTGCATGGAAGCAATCAGAAGGACTGCAACTGTTGCCACAAGCGCTCCAAGGAAAGAGCCAAGACCAATCATGACCTTAAATCCGAGGATGATGCTCAAAGTCGCACCAAAGGTTGCCCCAGCTGAAATTCCTAAAACATAAGGTTCTGCGATTGGATTATTGACTGTTGACTGCATAACGCTACCACACATGGAAAGGCCCGCACCAACTATCAAACCAAGAAAAACCCGTGGTAATCTCATATTCCAAACAATCGCAAGTGTCGACTTAGAAAGGTCTCCTATATCCAGAGGGGCTCCCATCTTACTTAAAATAATCCGATAGGTATCACTCAAGCTAATCTGAACAGACCCCATAGAAACAGATAAAAATAGAGAGACTCCCAAAGCTCCGAGCAACAGAGATAGGAGAAAAACATATCGCAGGTTTTGATGGCTTCCAGAAGATTTGGAAATCATGAAACCCTCCCTTAATAAAATTAAAAATTTAGACAATTTTCATAAATAGTATACCACATTTCCAAATCTGGAACAAGGCTAGAAAGATACAGACTAAAAAGACTGTTGAAACTAGAGAGCTGATTGAGCTCAGGCTAAAATCCTAATGAAACTAAAAAATCTCCCCGAAAGGAGATCTTTCTGGTTTAATTTACCTTACAGTGCTAGGATCCGTAACCGAAGATAATACTGGAGTATATCGAGGTAAGGTGACAAAAATAAAAAGACTACCCAATCGAGTAGCCTTACTTTCAAGATATGCTCAATTGAACACGGCATTAGCACTTGGCAAAAAGAAAAGCTCTCTGAAATCAGAGAACTTTATTCTTGCTGGATAAAACGTTTGTAGACTAGGCGGCAAGCCGAAGATTGTACAAAAATGTTAGTGAAACAAAAAAATCTCCCCGAAGGGAGAAGATCTGGTTTATTTTACCTTACAGTGCTAGGAACCGTAACCGAAGATTATACTTGAGTATATCGAGGTAAGGTGACAAAAATAA